>CAZDMM010000377.1:0-7318 GCA_964505845.1 uncultured Caldilineaceae bacterium | reverse complement strand
CGGGGTGGTGGATGAAGTTGACATGGTCGTACATGCCCTCTACGACGACGGTGCATTCCGGCCCCAGGCCCAGTTGGTGGGCCACGCCGGCCAGGGCAGAGCGGTTGGCCGGGTCTACGGCGGGCCGCTGCACGTAGACGCAGGTATCGGGCAGGGCCAGCACTTCTACCGAGGTGATGGGGGAGAAGAGCGGTTCGGTTTCGGCGCGGGTAATGGCAACGACGGCGGTTTCCTGATCTTTGCCTTTGAGAACGACAAAATCGGTGCGGCGGTAAGCTTCGCGTTCCAGCAAAAGAGCCTCAATCGCCTCGGCGGTCATGGGGCCGTTGTAAGGTTGAACGCTGACCCGGCGGTAGGGCAGGGGAACCAAATTGCGCTGATTACGCCAGGTTTGTGTTGACGTGTTATAGCTCATAGCTTTCCTTTCCAGGTTGAATGTTGTAACGTTACGGGGCGCGTAAACACTTCAATGGGCTACGTACCACGTACCACGAATTATTTCTCAACTCACCTGCCCCACCAACCCTTTGAGCAACTCCCATGTGCGGGCCTTGGAGGCTGCCGCGTCATCCTCACCGGCAAAGATGATGGCGGCAAAATCGGTGACGCCGATACGGGCCAGGTGGCGAAGCTGCTGCTCCACCTCGGCCTCGCCGCCAACAACAGCCACCCCTTCCGGCCCGGCCACGCCTTCGATGTCGAGCAGGCGGCGGTAGCTGGGCAACTGGCCGTAGTGATAAAACTGCCGGCCGGCGCGGGTGCGGGCTTCACTCACCTTATTGGTAACGCAAACGGGCAGGGCGGCGCAGACTCGCAGCGGGCCGCGCCCGGCGGCGGCGGCTTGCAGGGGGGGAATGATGTGGGTTTCCAGGGTTTTGGGGCCGGCCATCCAGGTGATGGTGCCGTCGGCTACTTCGCCGGCCAGCTTGAGCATGGCCGGGGCCAGGGCGGCGATCATTACCGGCACGGGCGGCGCTTCTACCGCGCGAAAGGTGGATTTGACCCGGAAAACCTGGCCGCTAAAATCTACCTGTCCCTCCCGCAGGAGTGATTGCAGCACCGCTAAAAACTCGCGCATGTGGTGGGCGGGGCGGTCGTGCGACAGCCCCAGTACAGTTTCAACGGTGGGCCGGTGGGATGCGCCCAGGCCCAGGGTTAACCGGCCGCCGCAGGCAACCTGAGCCGTTAACGCATTGCGGGCCAGGGCCAGGGGATGAAAGGCATAGACCGGGATCACCGCCGTGCCCATCTGAATTCGCTCTGTTTTTTGCCCGGCCAGGGCAATGAGGGTGAGTGAGTCAAAAGCGGCCTGCAAAAAGTGCAGCGACCAGCAGGAGTCAAAACCGTCTCGCTCGGCCTGGATGATTTGCTGTATCTGTCTATCCAGGGTTTGGCTGTTATCAAGAATTAAGCCGATTCGCATGTCAAGTTCCTCTCTTTTATGACCCCTCCCTAACCTTTTGCCTGCCAGGGAGAAGGGGATTTATTTACCTGCTCGTCCGGCCGCCGTCTATCGCCAATAGGCTACCCGGCCCGGAAAGGGGACGGGTCTGGCTACTGAAGCCAGGTTGATAAGGTTGCCGTATATTGTACCGCAGCGCGGGCTACCCAAAAAACGCCGCTCAGGTTTACGCCCAAAATGCGCTGCCGCTCCTCAGCGGAGGTGAGGTGGAGCTTTGAAACCTTTACAACAGCGGCGAGGCCAGGCGGAAGAGAGAGTCTCTGACCCGTCCCACAATATTGCCGCGCCGGTAGTTTCTGACATTAAACTTTTTACAGTGGCGCAGGTCGTTTAGAAAGTCTTGCTCCAGTTCCCGGGCTGTTTTTTCATCATAGATGACCAGGTTAGACTCGTAATTGATGCTGAAACTGCGGATATCCATATTGGCCGAGCCAACGGAGCACAGCACCGAATCGATATTGATAGTTTTGGCGTGAAAGTATTCGCCCTGGTAGTAATAAACCTGCACTCCGGCCCGCGCCATGTTTTCGGCATAGGTGTAGCCGGCCCGGTAGGCAAAGCCGCCGTCCGGGCCATGCGGGGCCAGCATCACCTTTACGTCAATGCCAACGCGGGCAGCCCCGCTCAGGGCTTCGCTTAGGCTCTCGTCCAAAATAAAGAAGGGTGACTGGATATACACGTGCCGCTGGGCGGCCGTAATCATGGCAAAGTAAAGCCGCCGGATGCCCTGCCATTGGGAGTCGGGGCCGGAGGTGATGATTTGTAGCGGCAGGTAGCCGTGCGGCTCGGCGATGGGCGGAAAGTAGGCCGGGTCGGCCAGGCGCTCGCCGGTGGCGTTGTACCACTGAATTACAAAGGTTCCTTGCAAGCCCCACACGCCCTGGCCGGTAAAGCGCACGTGCGTATCGCGCCAGCCTTTAAAGTGGCCGTGGCGCGGCCCGGTCAGGTAGGTTTGGGCCATATTCATCCCACCGATGTAGCCAATCTTGCCGTCAATAACGGCAATTTTACGATGATTGCGGTAGCTGATGGTGTGGATGTAGTACAGGGGGGAGTAAGGGATCATTTTGACTCCCCCTTGATTCATCTCCCGGACATAACGGCGGTGCAGCATGACAAAACTGCCCACCGGATCATACAAAATACGCACCTCAACCCCCTGCTGCGCTTTAGCCAGCAGAATCTCTTTGACCTGTTCAGTAAAGGGGTCAGAACTCCACTCGTAATATTCCAGGTGGATCGAATGTTGGGCCGCTCTTAAATCCTCAAGCAGGCGGGGATATTTTTCATGCCCATTCTGCAAAATTTCTACGGCGTTGCAGGGAAAGAGCGGCGGGCGGCCGTTGCGCCGGTTCAACTCCAGCACCCGGCTGTAGACCGGCGGCCCGGCCTGTTTGAGTTTTTCAATTTCCTGATCCTGCTGGGTTGACACCTCGGCCAGGTGTTCACTGGTAATGATGATATTCCTCAATTCCTGGCGCAGTAGCTTATTTTGCCGGCTAAAGGCCCGGTGATCCCGGCCAAACATAAAATAGATAAAAATGCCGACCACCGGAACCAGGTAGAACAGTAATAACCAGGCAAAAGTAAGCTGGGGACTGCGATTTTCTAGCACCATAAAGGCGGCCACCGTCAGGGCGTACAGAGCCACCAATACCGAAAGCGAGATATGAGTCCACCACAAAATTTGAAGGAGATTATTAAGATAATCGGCCATAGTTGCTATCAGGTGGTTACGTCAGGGCCTGGGCCAGGTGGAGGGTTTGACCGGGAGGGATAATTAACGTTTTGACTTCGGGGGCCAGGGCGGCGGCGTGCTCCACAAAAGCGTGGGGCGGCTCGGTGAGGTAGCGTGGTTTGAGATGGTTTATCCCCCACGGATGCAGGCTGCCCCAATGAATTGGAATGGCCAGCCGCGGGCGCAGCAGGGGCAAAGTTTGAGCGGCCCGGTGCGGGTCCATATGCCCCTTGCCCAAAAATGGCCCCCAGCCCCAGACCGGCAGCAAAGCCACGTCTAGCCCATACGACAGGCTAGCCATCTCCGGAAACAGGTCGGTATCCCCGGCAAAATAGATGCGATAGCCGCTTTCAATGACAAAACCTAAACAGTCGGCGGTGGGGCCTAGCGGGTAACGCTGCCGAAAATGCCGGGCATAGGTGGCATGAATGGCCACCCCTTTGACGCTGGTAGTCTGGCCAACCCTGATTTCTTCGACCTGGGTAAAGCCCTGCCTGGCTAGCCAGCGGCCTGCCCCCTTTGAGACAATCAAGGGAGTCTCCATCCCCAACTGCCGCAGTGAAGGCAGGTCTAAATGGTCAAAGTGCAGGTGCGACAGCAGCACCGCGTCAACCGGTTGGTCATAGCTGGGCCGGGCCGGCGGGTGGCGATGCTGCAAAAAAGTAACCCGGTCGCGCAAAATTGGGTCGGTCAGCAGGCGCACCCCGTTCAATTCAAGCAGAACGGTGGCATGGCCTAAGAAAGTGAGATTAGCTGAGGGTATCATAAGAATAGCCGGTGTTAAGGGCAAAACTCCCTGGTCAGTTGGGAGGTGTTATCGCCGCGAGCGCACAAAAAGCGCACCCCGGCCCAGTCAACCCGCCATTGGTTGCCCTCCTGCCGGAACAAATCTATCCGCACTTCTTGGGCCGCTACCGAGTCATCTCCCACCAGGCCGGTAAAGACGGTGGCGCTGACTTGATCGGGGCTGAGGAGGTAGAGGCTCATGCGCTCCGGGGTGTAAGCGCCGGAGCAGTAGCCCAGGCTCTCCAGCAAAATGTCGCGCAGCTTTTGCTCCACGCCCGGTTCATCGGGGTTGATTGTAACCACCGCCCCCAAAATGTTCAAAGTCAGGCCGCTTTCGTCTCCATAGGCCAGGTACTCGCTGCGGTCGGCCGGCTGGCCTTCGGCCCGCAGCACTTCTACCGATTGGCATGGGTTGGCGGGAGCGTTCTGGGCAACCGGGTCTAGCGTCAGTTCCACCGTGGTGGGCTGGCCCTGGGTTAAAACCAGGGCCGCCGAGGTTGTGGTAAACCATAATTTCCCGTCCACCTCGATGCGGGCCTGCACGGCGTAAATGCCGCTTTGGTTGACGCCGGCGGGGTCAAAGCTTAAGCTAAAGGGGAAGGGCGGCGGCTGGCCCTGCAGGTTGATGGTTTGTTCGGCAATGACCGGGGCTGGAACGTCGGTTTTGGAAATATCTAATAACTGCACCGTGACAACCGCCTGGGGCGGCAGGGCTATCTGCTCGCGGTAGGTCACTGTGCCGGTGATGATAGCGGGCGGCGGCGGCAGCGGGGTAGGGGTTGGCGTTGGCGTTGGTTCAACGGCCGGGGGCGGCAGCTCGCCCACCTGCTCTAGCACTACCTGGGCCGTGAGCGGGCGATTGTGGGTGATGACCAGGTAGGGCTGGCTCGACTCAAACAGCCTTTGCCCATTGAACAGCACCGCCGCCTGCACATTGTAAGCGGCCGCCTGGTTGATTTGGGCCGGGTCATAGGTTAACTCAAAGGGAAAGGGCGGGGCCTGCCCGGCCGGCGTGATGATTTGCTGGGCTATGATCTGAGGCGGAACCAGGTTAACCAGCCGCACCCGCACCACGGCTGCCTCCGGTAAGATGATGCGCTCGCGGTAGGTGACGGTCCCGGTGATGGCGGCGCTTGGGCCGGCCGGGGGTAGCTGCGCTTCTAGCCAGGCCAGCGCAGATTCCAGAACGGGGTCGGCTCCGGCGGCCAGGGCCTGGGCCGCCGCCTCGTCTACAGGTACGGGCACATCCGGCTCAACCCCTTTGCCGGCCAGGTAAGGTTGGAGGGTATCGCGGTAAACATCCTGGCTGACAGGAAAGGTAAAATTGCCGCCGCTGAGACCGTCGCTGCCGGCCGGTAAGCTGACCGGGCGGACGTCGCCGCTGGCCCCGGCCGTGCCTTCCAGGCCCATCACGGCGGCGCGGCCCGCTTCTTGCAGCCACAGCGCAAAGTATTCGCAGGCTCCGGTGCAGCGGCTGTCTACCAGGATGACCACCTGGCCGGGGTAATATAAGGCCGGGCTGGGAGCATGCAGGGGCGCGCCCGGCGGAAAATCAAACGGCCCACTCTCAAGCCACTGCGCTAAGGTTGGGTCGTAGCGGCGGCTGAGATAGCGCTCCAGCGTCAAAGGTTTATCGGCCGGGAAGAAGTAGCCCAGCATGGTCAGCAGCAGGGCGGAACTGCCCCCCCTATTGCCGCGCAGGTCGAGCACCAGGCCCGGCTTATCCTTTAACTCCGCCAGGAAGGTTTCAAAGGCCGGGATGATTTTATCGCCGCCGCTGAAGGCCGGCCAGGAAAGGTAGCCAAATTGGCGGCCCGACCGGGTGGTATAAAGGCGGCCCTGCATCAGGCCCAACGGTTCCGGCCCGGCAGCGCGGGGAGCAAAGCCGGCCTCGCTGTAAAGCATGGCGGGGTCGGAGTCTGGGTTGAGAGGCGGGTTGGTAAAGGAGCGCGTCTGCGGCTCCTGGCCTGGATTGCGAAAGGTGAGCGTTATGACCTCGCCGGGGTTGAACTGAAAGCGCAAAGCCGCATCCAGCCGGGCAGCCGGCGTGCCCAGCCAGGATTCCTCGGCCACCTGCTGCAGCCACTCATTGACCGGCCGGTTGTTGACCTGCATGATCTCGGCCAGCGGCTTGAGACCAAATTGATCGGCCCGGCTGTCGGGCATTACGGCTGTAACCAGCACCCGGCCATCCTCTAGCTGCACCGTGCCGCGTGGATAGGTGGGGCTGGTTGGCCCCTGCAACCCGATGGAAACCGGCCGCGAGAGGGCCAGCGAAGCCGGGCCAACCAGCGGCCCGGCCAATTGCAGGGAGACGCTGCCATCTTTGAGCCGCTGCGCAATTTCCCGGTAAATCTGGTAGTAGGCCCGGTCATCCTGGGCGGCGCTGGCTGCTTCTACCTGGGGCAAAAATTCGCTGCGCCAGGCTTCCCAATCCACCTGCCGGAAGTCGGTATAGGCGTAACGGGCCTGCATCAGGTCAATAAAAGCATTGAAACCGCTGACAAAATCCAGCTTGGATAAGTCAAGAGGCGCTTCGGCGGGCGGTTCCAGCAGGGGCATATTGGCCACACGAGAGCGGTCAAAGGTGAAATCCTGCAGCCCCAACACAACCAGCGTCCAACCGGCCGGCAGCGCAACGATAGGATCATCCTGGGTAAAAATTTGACCATCTGCGCCAAAGGCGGCGGGGAAACCTGCCCCTGCCTCCGGGGCGTAAACCAAGAGCGTACCGGCATCAGGTTCGGCGATGGCTTGGGGGAGGGCAGGCTGGCTGCGCTGCACCGAGAGCAAGGCCGGACCAAGCTGCTGCTCCAGGGGCGATAAGGTGAGCGGCAGCGGTTCTGACAGGCTATCGTTGTAAACCCCGATGGTCCAGATTTGCACCCCGCTATCCACCTGCGGGTCCTGGTCAACATCAAAAAGCTGGCCCTGGGGAGCAGCCGGCAGGTTAAGGGTGTAGCTAAAAGGCGAGGCGCTGAAGGGGGTCAGGAGGCGGCCAAACACCTGGCTGGCGAGAGGGGTGCTGTAGGCGCTGCCACGCTGCACGTAAAGCTGCCCCTGGTCTAGCAGCACCACGGCAGGCAGGGGGGTGGTCAGGGGCAGATTTGGGTTGGTGTAGCTGCCCTGGCCGGTTACCTGCACCGGGCCGCCTTCGTCGCGCTCAATCCGGGCCGGCGGCGGGACGGCCTGCGGGGTTTGGGCGCGGGTGGGGTAAATCCACACCAACCAGGTGATGAGAAGCGGCATGAGCAGGCCGGGTACGATAAATTTTTTGGAGCCAATCAGCAGACCCATAGAACCTTTTTCCCGCCGGGATTGGGAGAGGCGCA
>CAZDMM010000376.1:3203-7331 GCA_964505845.1 uncultured Caldilineaceae bacterium | reverse complement strand
CACCGGGATGTGCGGGTTGACCAGCATTTTAAAGGCGACCCGACAGCCGGAGATGGTTTGCGCCCGGCCACAGTTGATACAGCCGGCCGTTTGAGGGCTGGAGCCGCTCAAATCAATGCCCATATTGCTGCCGCTGATGCTAACCGTCACCCGCACCGGCACCGGCTCAGGGCCGGAGCCGTCGCTATCCAGGTAGCCCTCGGCGATGTACACTCCGTCGGGAATGGCCGTCACTGCCTCCCGGTCGAGCCGCTCGCACTGTTCAATGATGTGGGCGGCGGCCTGGGTTAGCGTCTCCAGGCTGTAACGCTCAATCAAGGCCGCCAGGCCACGCTCGCCCACCCGCGCCGCCGCAATCTGGGCCAGTAAGTCGCCGGTCAGCAGGCCCGGCGTGCGGCTGTTGCGCCGCAAAATATCCAAAATATCCGCCTGCATTGCCCCGGCCCGCACCACGCAAGTCGGCCCCAGCCGCAGCCCCTCCTGGTAAATTTCGGTAGTGTCCACCACGCTGCCGGGGTCTTTGGCCCCGATGTCGCGCCAGTGCGCCCGCGAAGCGGTGAACCCCACCAACTCCCCGGCGTAAAAAATGGGCGTCACCAGTGAGATGTCGGGCAGATGGGTGCCGACCAGGTAGGAGTCGTTCAAAATGTAAACGTCTCCCTCGGCCAGGTTGGCTTCTCCCACCCGGTTGACCACCACCCGGATGGCTTCTTCCAGGTTGCCCAAAAAAATGGGCAGCCCCGACGACTGGCCCAGCATCCTGGCCTGCCGGTCGAACAGGCCCACGCTGCAATCCCGCATCTCGTAGATGACCGGGCTGTGGGCGGTGCGCACCAACGCCGCGTTCATCTCCTCGGCAATGGCGATGAAGGCCAGCCGGATGACTTCGATGGTGATCGGGTCAAGCGTCATGCGCACTCCCACCCCCACCCTAGCCCTCCCCCTCAGAGGGGGAGGGAACTGTTGAAACGCCGCACCAGCGCAGACACAACAAGGTCAAAATGACAATCAACTCCCAAAAACCGTTAACCTCCACCCATTCATCGGGCTGATAAAAATTGCCGCCAGTGGGACCAAACCCAACGGTTGGCATGCCCCCGCACAAGATGGAAAAGCGGATGTCGCTCTGCAAATGGCCAGCATAGGGTTGGGGCGTGAGGCCGGCCACCTCAAAAACGGTTTGCTGCACCAACCCCACCAAAGGATGCTGCGGGACGATTTCGGCGGGGTTGGCCCGCGGCCCGCCAAAGCTCACCTGGGGCGAGTGGTGAGCCAGCCACTCGTCCGCTTGACTCGCTGCCTTGACCACTGCCATGAACTCCGCTTGCACCGAGGCCAGAGTTTCGCCCGGCGGAAAGGTGAGGAGTCCTCGCAGCTCGCACCACAGCGGCACCCGCTCCGGGCCGGGCGAGGCGTGAATCTCGCCGATGGTCAGGGTGGTGGCGCGGCCCAACTGCTCTTCCAGCAGGGGGTGATGAACTCGTTCCGCCCGCTGCCGGTCCCACTGCATTAATTGGCTCAGGAGATAGGCCCCTTTTTCAATGGCGCTGACCCCGCGATGGGGCAGGGCGCTGTGAGGCGTACCGATTTCGAGCGGTGCGGGCCGGTCGCCGCTGACGCGGACACTGAAGGGCAACACCCCCCGGCTCAAGGTTTTGAGATGATGGTAGCCCTGGCCGGTTTCGGCGGGGTGGGCGTAAATGACCCCATCGGCCTGATAACCCCGTTCCAGCACCGCCAGCGTGCCGGCGGCCCCGCCGCGCTTGCCCAGGCAACTCACCAGGATCAAATCACCCTGCAGCCGGATACCGGCGGCCTGCAACACCTGGCCCACCGCCAGGAGCGCGGCCACCCCGGCTTTGTCGTCCGCTGCGCCCAGGCCGTACACTCGCCCGGCCCGGATGACCCCGCCCAGGGGGTCAAAATTCCAACCCGCTGCGGCGTCCAGGGGTTCGGTATCGGGGTGGGCATACAACAAGAGCGACCTGCCCCCGCCGCTGCCGCGCAGCCGCCCCACCACGTTGGGCCGCCCGGCGCTGGAAAGCTCGCCGGGATGGTGGGCAAATTCCGGGTGAGCTTGCAGCCGGGCCAAATCGGCCTCAAAAAGATCAACCTCAGCGCCGAGTTCCGCTAGCGCCGCCGCCACTCGCGCCTGCACCTGGCCTTCCGCGCCGGCCGGGCTGGGGATAGCAATCAACTCCCGCAGCAGGGCCAGATGTTCAGCTTGCAATCTTTGGGCGATAGCGCGGATGTGGGTGTCTAAGGGAGTTAGCATGATAGCATGAAACGTGATGCGTGAAACGTAGTGCGTGGTGCGTAAAATGTTCACGCACCAGAGCCGAAGGCCCCCTAGCGGCGCACCACGTCTATTTACTTCAAATCCAGGAATCCCAACTCCAAATTCAGCTTATTTTTGGCCGCCATGACGACCCCATCCAGATAAATGGTCGGGGAGGCGAGCACCACGTCCACGTGGAATTTGCTGGAACCGACCGTGCCCTTGAAGGCCGGGTCTTGATTGCCAAAGCCAAAATCCACGCAGCCAACCACCCGCTCATCCTCAATCATGTTGCCGCTCATGCGGGCGCGCGGGTTGAGACCGATGCTCATGTGGCACAGTTCAAAAATTTTCGGGTCGCCGGTGGCGTCCAGGCGAGCCTGCCAGGAGGAGGCGTCAATGCCGCCCTCGATTTTGGTCATCACCCCGTTTTCCAGCGTCACCTTGACCGGCGAGGAGACAATCCCGCCCGGCGAGATGCTGCCGTCAATGACGACCACGCCGTTGATGGTCTCTTCCACCGGGGCAATGTTGACTTGCACGCCGGGGAAAAAATCCATCTTGCCCGGCGCATCGGCAATGCCCGCGCCGACCAGAGCCGGGCGGCCGGCCAGCGAGAAGCTCACCTCGGTGCCCAGGTCGCAGGTGACACGGCAAATCTTGGTTTTTTCAAACAAGGCGGCCATGATTTTGCCGTTCTCCACCATGCCCTCGTAATCCACATTGACGATGCCTTCGATGACGTAATCTTCAATCCCTTTGGGCACAGTGGATAAAATGCGCGCCCCGGCTTTACGGGCCTCTTTGCAAGCCTGCTGCGGCGAGAAGATAGTTTCGCACAGGCCGATGATGACCTGGCTGCCCCGCATCGCGCCGGCCAGGATAGGCCCAAATTCGTGCGGGTCGGTTTGGGACTGCCAGGGAAAGACGATGAGTTGGGCATCCGCGCCCACGTTGAGGGCCGCCTGCAGCACGGCCTGAGCAATGATGGGGTCGGTCCAGGTATCGGCCAGCACCAGCACCGCCTCGCCCGGCTGGACGCGGGCCAGTTTTTGCACCGTCACGCGGGCAAAGTCGCCCCATTTGAGGTAGTTGGTCATAGTGAGTCTCCTTTTTGAAGGGACCGCCGACGGCGGTCGCCCTTAATTCACCACTCGGCTGCGCTGCGGGTCGAGCAGGTCTTGCAGAAAGTCGCCCAGCAGATTGAAGCCGACCACCAGATAGCAAATCGCCAGGCCGGGGAAAGTGGCCCACCACCAGTTGGTCAAAATATTTTGCCGGCCCTCAGTGACCATAGCGCCCCACTCCGGGGTGGGCGGCTGCGCGCCCAGACCGACAAAGCTTAAACCGGCGGTGATGAGCACCACGTAGCCCATATCCAGCGACATCTGCACGATGATGGGGTTGAGGGCGTTGGGCAAAATATGACGCCGCAGCAAAGTGGTGGAAGGACAGCCAATGCTGCGGGCCGCTTCCACATAATCCCGCTGTTTGATGGAGAGCACCTGCCCCCGCACCATGCGGGCGTAGCTGGGCCACCAGGTAACGCTGACGGCCAGCATGGCCGCCGTCAGCCCCGGTCCCAGCCCGGCGTTGACCGCCAGGGCCAAAATCAGGGGCGGAAAGGCCAGAAAAATATCGGTAACGCGCATCATGAGTTCATCGGCCAGGCCGCCCAGATAGCCGGCCAGGCTGCCGACCACCAGCCCCACGCTGACCGCAATGGCCAGCACCATAAAACCGATCCGCAGCGAAATCCGGCTACCGGCGATGACCCGGCTAAACACATCCCGGCCCAGGGTGTCGGTGCCAAAGGGATGAGCCAGGCTCGGCGGGAGGAACTTGTCCTT
>CAZDMM010000376.1:0-3193 GCA_964505845.1 uncultured Caldilineaceae bacterium | reverse complement strand
TGAGTTTGAGCGGGTCGTAGGGAGCAATGAGCGGGGCGGCCAGGGCCACCAGCAGCAGCACCGCCACCATCAGCCCGCCCAACGCGCCCAGGTAGTTGCGCCGGATGGCGAGATGGAAACGCCGGAAATATTCTTGACCTGAACTCTGGCTGGTCACCGGTATTCCGCTGACCAGCAGCGCCGCTTGTCGGCTCAAGTCTTTGACTCCTTGTAAATACGACCGCCGACGGCAGACGGCCGACCGCCGAAAAGTATTTTCATCGTTGGTGGTGTGCCGCAGGCTCGTGACGGCTCCTTTGAAAATAACCCGTTGCATGTCACTGCGAGCCGAAGGCGAAGCAGTCTCTACTCCGGCGCGGGGATTGCTTCGGCCTTTGGCCTCGCAATGACATGTCAAGCAAATAACCCTACAGCCGAATACGCGGGTCCAGGTAGCGATAGGCGACATCTACCAGCAAGTTGGAAAGCACAAAGGCCAGACATATCACCAGAGTCACGCCCATCGTCACCGGGAAATCGTGCTGCTTGATGCCATGAAAGGCAAAAAAGCCCAGGCCGCCCCAGGAAAAGACGCTTTCCACCATAATGGTGCCACCCAGCATCCAGCCAATCTGCATGCCGAGCATGGTGGTGGTGGGCAGCATGGCGTTCTTCAAGGCATGGCCCAGGATGGTTTGGCGCTGGCGCAAGCCTTTGGCGCGGGCGGTGCGGATGTAATCCTGGGAGAGCACGTCGAGCATGCTGGCGCGGGTCAGCCGGGCCACCACCGCAATCGAGGCCAGGGCCAGGGTAACGGCGGGCATGACCAGGTGTTGCAGGGCGTTCAACAGCAGGTCAAATTGACCGGCCAGCAAGGCGTCCACCGTGTACAGGCCGGTGACATAGGGCGGCGGGGCCAGCCCCACATCCAAGCGGCCATCGGCAGGCAACCAACCGAGTTTGCCGTAAAATAAAAACTGCGCCACCAGCCCCACCCAAAAAACGGGCATACCCACTCCAACGGCGGCGGTCAACCGGCTGAGGTTGTCAATCAGGCGGCCCGGCTTGAGGGCCGACAGGACGCCCAGCGGCACGCCAACCACCACGTTCAACAGCATGGCCGCCAGCACCAGCTCGATGGAGGCGGGCAGATAAACCTTCAATTCCGCGATCACCGGCTTGCGGGTGAGGGTAGAGATGCCCAGGTTGCCCTGCGCCAGGTTGCGCATGTAGGTGAAATACTGGATGGGCAGGGGTTTATCCAGGCCCAACTCGCGCCGCACCGACTCGACCTGCTCCGGCCTGGCGTTCAAACCGGCAGCAGCTTTGGCCGGGTCGGCCGGCACCAGGTTGGTGACAATAAAGGTCAGCAAGGTGATGCCCAGCAGCACAAAGATTAAAAATATCAAGCGGCGGGTGATGTAACGGAACATGAGAAGGTACTTTGGGTATGAAGACCTTACAGGTACGCTGCGCGAAAACCTGTAAGGTCTGGATTACAAAATTATGGTTTTCCTTCCAGCGTAATCTCGCCCACGTTGATGGTTTCATGGTGGGTGGGGTTATACTGGTACCCTTTCACCCAGGTGCGGACGGCCAGCACGTGCATCGGGTTGCTGATAAAGAGCGAGGGCTGGTCGTCGGCAATCATTTGCTGAATTTCTTTGTAGAGCGGCTCGCGCTCTTCGGGTTTGACCAGGGTCACGGCTTTGTCCATCAACTCGTCCACCTTCTCATTGCAGTACCAGGCCGAGTTGTAAGCGGCAGTCCGGGCATCACAGTGATAATTGACCCGCAGGGCGTCGTCAGGGTCGGGGGAACTGGGGAAGGCGTAAACGGTGTACACATCAATGTCACTCTTTTCATCCTGCATCAAACCGGCCATGGTAGGCCAGGTCATGCCTTCGGGCTGGACCTCGATGCCGAGTTGGGAGAGGCCGGCCTGCAAAATTTCAACGCTGCGGGCTTCCTCTTCCAGCACGGGCAGGTAGCCAATCTTCAAGCTGAAACCGCCATCAGCGTGGCCGGCTTCGGCCAGCAGCTTTTTGGCTTCTTCGATATTGAGCGAGGGCATTTTGATGTCATCGTTGTGGAAGAGGATATTGCGAGCATACGGGCCTTGCGCCTGCTGTCCCAGGCCGCCCAGCACGGAGTCAATATGAGCCTGGTAATCATAGGCCAGCGCGATGGCCTGGCGGACTTTTACATTATCCAGCGGCGGGCGATTGGTGCGCAGGTGCAGGTAATATTCAACCAGGGTATCGCCGGTGACGACGCTGACATCTTTGTTCTCGCGCAGAGCAGGCAAATCATCGCGGGACGGGTCGGAGGCAATATCAATCTCGCCTTTTTCCAGCAGCAGGCGCTGCGTGGCCGACTCTTTGATGATGCGCCAGATGACGCCTTCCGGTTGGTTGGCCTGCCAGCCGCGCCAGTAGTCGGCATGCCGCTCTAGCACCACCTCCTGCTCCGGCTGGAAGCGTACCAGTTTGAACGGCCCGCTGCCGGCATCGTGGTCTTTAAGATAAGCCTGGCCCCAATCATCGCCGGTGGTGTTGGCTTCCAGCAGCTTTTTGTTGGCGATGAAAATCTTGGGCAAGACGCCAAAGAAGGGGGCGCTCGGTTTGGTCAGGGTCAGCTTGATGGCGCCGGCATCCACCACGGTCGCTTCTTTGAAGTTGGTCAGCACCGAGGCAATGCCCTGGTTGATGGCTTTGAGCCGGTCAAAAGTGTATTTGACGTCATCGGCGCTGAACTCGCTGCCATCGTGGAACTTGACCCCGGAGCGGAGTTTGAAGGTATACTCGGTGCCATCCGCCGAAACTTCCCAGGATTCGGCCAGGGCCGGTTCGATTTCGGTGGTGCCGGTTTTGTACTGCACCAGGGCGTCGTACATGGCAATGGTCATGCGGTTGACGGTGGAATTATCAGTGTTCATGGGGTCGAAGGAGGCGGGCTGCTCTTGCTCACCGATGACCAGGGTTTTGGACAAATTCCCGGCGGGAGCAGGGGCGGCCTCGGTGGCCGCCGGTTTGGTCTCTTCGGCGGCAGCAGGTTTACTTTCTTCGGTAGGGGCAGGCCTGGCCTCCTCGGTGGCCGCAGCGGGTTTGGCTGCCTCGGTGGGGGCAGGCGCTTTGGTGGGTTCGGCAGGCGGGGGCGCAGCGGGCTGGCTGCAGGCGCTGACCGCCGGGGTGAAAACCAACAATAGTGTGAA
>CAZDMM010000375.1:0-7335 GCA_964505845.1 uncultured Caldilineaceae bacterium | reverse complement strand
AGCGGCATGGCCGGCAGCGATGACCCCCAAGAGGTGCTACGTTACTGGGCCAAACTCGGCCCGCGTATGATTGCCGTGCGGGATGGGGCGCGCGGTTCCTATGTGTGGGACCGCCAACACCACAAAATGTGGCATATCCCGCCCGTCCCGGTGAAGGTGGTTGACCCGACCGGCGCGGGCAACAGCTACGGCGGTGGCCTGGCCGTAGGCTGGGCCAACACTCAGGAGGCTCGACTGGCCGGCTGCTATGGCGCAATCTCGGCCAAATTCCTGGTAGAGCGAGTCGGCCTGCCTAAAATGTCGGCCTCCTTACAAGCTGAGGCGCAGAATTTACTTGAAGCAACTTTGGCAACCGTAAAACCACTCTAAAAGCCAGTTCCTTTTGAATCGAGGTACACATTTTCCATGACTCGCGCCGTTGCGATTGCTCAAACTTTAGGAATTCTCATCGTCATGTCATTTGGCAATGTGCTGATGAAGCTGGCCCTGAGCGACGTGTCGCCCCTGACCATGACCTGGCTGCCGGTGGCTTTGGGCATGGCCACCATGAGCCTGTACACCTTTGTCATTCGGGGTGAGCGCATCCCCCGTAACCTGGGGCGGCGGGTCTGGCTGTACCTGGCTGCTATTGGCCTGGGCAACTTTGTGATTGCCCGCTTTGGCGTCACCCTGGCCCTGGAAAGATTGCCCGCCACCACCCACGCTTATTTGATCAACTTTGTCGGCTTTGTGACCATGGCCCTCAGCATCTTCATTTTGAAGGAAACGCCCACTATTTTCCAACTGCTGGGTGCAGCCATCGCCTTTACCGGGCTGCGAGTCTTCTTTGCCCAGATTCCCTCAGCCTATGAAATGGTGGGGGTGGGACTCATCGCCGTCAGCATCCTGGCCATCGCCTCAACCAACAACATTGCCCGCAAATTGGCCCTGGTCACCGATTTTTCTCTGAGCAATAACATCCTCTCGACGGTGGCGATACTCATCGGCGGCAGCCTGACGGTAGTCATCGGGCTGGCGCTCGACGGCCTGCCGCGAGTGAGCGGCTGGCAAAATTGGAGCATCATCCTCTTTGCCGGGGTGGTGACGGTCGGCATCGCCTTGACGGTGTGGAACCACATCCTGCGCACGCTGCGCTCTTATGAGGCCAGTATTCTGGGCGCGTCCACCGTCATCTGGACGGCCTTGATGGCCGTCCCTATCCTGGGAGAGCGGCTCACCTTCAACCAGATGGTCGGGATTGGCCTGATGATGACCGGGCTGGCGTTGGTGCAGGTGCGCCGGGGCCGGCTCGACACGCTGTGGCGGCGGGTCAGCCAGAATATATGAAAGTACAAATCTACGCCCACAAAACTGTAGAAGATGCGCTGATGAGCGCCGCCGCCGGGGTTGACTTTATCGGCGTCTCCACTGGCCAGCAAGGCCGGCTCAAAGATGAGTTGAGTTTTGCTCAGTGCCGTGACCTGTTTGAGGCGCTCAAGGAGAGCGGCGTGATGCGAGTCGCCCTGACGGTGGCCTGGGAGCTGCGCGAAATCATCGAGACCGTGCAGGCGGTCAACCCGGACGTTATTCACCTCTCCGGTGATATTGCCGACCTGCCGGCGGCTCAGGTGGCGGAACTGCGCCGCCTCGTCTCCCCGGTCAAAATCATGCAGGCCATCCCGGTCGGCGGGCCGCCGGCGCTCACCCTGGCGCGGGCATACCAGCCGGCGTCCGATTACTTTATCCTGGACACCGATTTGAAGGATTTTATCGGCATCGGGGCGACCGGGGCCACCCACGATTGGAGCCTCAGCGCCGAAATTGTGCGACGCAGCCATATCCCGGTCATCCTGGCCGGCGGCCTCAAGCCGGAGAACGTGGCCGAGGCCATCCGCGCCGTCAAACCCTGGGCCGTCGACTCCTTTACCCACACCAACCTGCCCGGCTCTAAACGCAAAGACCCGGCCAAAGTGAAGGCTTTTGTAGAGGCGGCGAAGGGGGCGTGGTGACCAAGCCCGCTCTCATCATCGGCGATGCTTGCGTTGACTTGATGGTGCGTGTCCCTGAGAAGAGCGGCCCGGCCTACGAGCATCCCGAACCGGAACTGCATGGCGGCGGAACCGGGGCCAATACGGCGGTGGCCCTGGCCCGCCTGGGAGTGCCCACCGCTTTTATGGGCGCGATTGGCGATGACGGCTATGGCCGCTTTTCCCGGCGCAGTTTGGAGGCCGAGGGAGTTGACACAACTTTGGTCGTGACCGATCCTGACTCCTTCACGGCGGTGGTGCTGGCCCTGGTTGACCCGCAGGGCGAGCGCACCCTGCTCGGCTGGCCGCGTCGCGGGGCAGCCCACACCAAACTCCAGCCCGGCCAGGTTACGGCGGACATTATTACCCGGATGGCCTGGCTGCACACCACCGGCATGTGCCTGGTCGAAACGCCCGTGCGGGAGGCGATTCTCCAGGGCATGGCCCTCGCCCAGGCCGCCGGCATACCGGTCTCTTTTGATTTGAACCTGCGCCTGGGCTTGGACAATGGTCGCCTGCCCGCTGATTTTCAGGCAGCGGTTGAACAAGCCATCTCGCGGGCGGATTTTGTGCTCGGCTCGGCCAGCGATGAGATACCCTATTTGGCTTCGGCCCCTACCCCAGAGGAGTCGGCCCGGCAGTTGGCCGGAGAGGGGCGCACCGTGATTGCCCGGCTGGGCGCAGCGGGAGTGATCGCCGTTTCGCCCAACGAGGTTATCCGAGTCCCGGCCTTCCCAGCCCGCATAGTCGTAGATACCGTCGGCGCGGGCGACGCCTTCAACGCCGGTTTTATCGCCGCCCGCCTGGAGGGACACCCGCTGGAGGAGGCTCTGCGCTGGGGCAATGCCGTCGCCGCCCTAAAATTAGGTCGTCCCGGCGCGCGCGGCGTGCCGTATCGCAGCGAGGTAGAGGCGTTACTGCAAAATTATAAAACGGATTAACTTTTTGATATTTTAACCACAGCCACTTGCGTTGTCCTTTGGACAAGTGCAGGTGTTTCACGAATTACACAGATTTTTGTTTTGTCTATGAAATCTGTGGTTCACTTATTGGAGATTCACCAATCTATGACAAGACCGGCGATGAAAACCCCTCACCCCGTCGCTGGCGCGACTCCCCTCTCCCAGTGGGAGAGGGGTTGGGGGTGAGGGCTATTTCCCCGGAGGTTAAATGAGCACACAATCGCAAGGCACGTTCGATGCCATCCCCATCATTGATGTCAGCCCGCTGCTGGACGGTTCCGAGGCCGGGCTGCGCCAGGTGGCCCAGGAGATTGACTATGCCTACTCGCAGGTCGGCTTTGCCTACCTCAAACATCACGGGATTGAGCAATCGCTGATTGACGGCATTTTTGAAGCCTCGCGCCGGTTCCACGCCCTGCCCCGTGAGGAGAAGATGAAGCTTGAAATCAACGAGTTTCACCGAGGTTTTATCCCCATCAATACCTCCACCGCCCGCACCTCCAGTGTGGCTAAAGTGACCAAGCCCAACCAGAGCGAATCTTTTATGATGATGCATGAGCTGGCCCCGGACGACCCCGACCTGCTGGCCGGCGCGCCCCTGGCCGGGCCAAACCAGTGGCCGGAAAATCTACCCGGCTTCCGCGAGGCGGTCACCGCCTACAACAACGCCCTGGGCGGATTGGCCCGCAAACTGGTGCGGGCCATCTCGGTGGCGCTGGGGGCCGGCCCCACCGGGCTGGAGCGCTACTTTGAGCGGCCCACCACCTTTCTGCGCATGCTTTACTACCCCACCCAGCCGCCCCAAAGCGAGGAGGATTTGTTCGGCTCCGCGCCCCACACCGATTACGGCTTCATCACCATCCTGCTGCAAGACGACGCCGGGGGCTTGCAGGTGCGCAACACTGCCGGGGAATGGATTGACGCTCCGCCCATCCCCGGTACCTTTGTGATGAACACCGCCGACATCCTGCACCGCTGGAGCAATGGCCGCCTCATCTCCACACCCCACCGGGTCATCAATCGCTCCGGCCGGGCGCGCTACTCCAACCCCTTCTTTTTTGACCCCGATATGAAAGCCGACATTGTCCCCCTGCCAGGCTGCGTCAGCCCGGAGAATCCGGCCCGCTACGAGCCGATCAATTACGGTGAGTACCTCATGGCCCGGCTGCGCAGCAATCATCAGCAGCACGCGGAGCGGGCCAAGCGATAAAACGCGATCAGGCTTGGGTATTGAAGGTGAATTTGTTATTGCTTTGGAATAGGCTAGAATACCCTCAGAATGAGCAACTAAACTGTTCCAGAGTTGATGCAAAAGGGTGACGATGATGGAAACTACGATGACAGCTATTGAAATGACCGGGAGAATTGACGAACATCGCCAACTACGCTTGGATAAGCCGCTGCCGCTATCCGGCCCGGTGCGCGTGCGAGTTATTGTGCTGTACCCGGTTGATGATGAAGAGGAAGAGGCGGAATGGCTCCAAGCCGCCTCTCACAATCCGGCTTTTGACTTTCTGAGTGAGCCTGAAGAAGACATTTACTCGCTGACCGACGGAGCGCCTTTCCGTGACGAAGTATAAATCAAAAATCATCCAAACCGAGTGGAGCGGCCGCCATCACGATAAAGACGTCCTGCGCAGCGACATCTGGGGCCAACTCATCCAGCGGGGCGCGGCGGTGGGCGAGCCTTACGGCCACATTCCCAACTTTGTGGGCGCGGACAAGGCGGCGGAGCGGCTGGCCGAGCTGCCGGTGTGGCAGGCGGCCAAAATCCTCAAATGCAATCCCGATACGGTGCAAGCGCCGGTGCGGCTGCGGGCCTTGCAGGATGGCAAACTGGTTTACATGGCTGTGCCCCGGCTGGCCCAGGAGCGCTGCTTTATAGAACTCAACCCGGCCGATCTGACGGCGCGGGGCATCGAGTTCAGCCGGGTGGCGACTCACCAGGGGGCCATGCAGCATGGGCGGCCAGTCTCGCTGGAAGAGATGCAGCCCATTGATTTGGTGGTGACCGGCTGCGTGGCCGTCTCGCGGGCTGGTGGGCGCACCGGCAAAGGGGCCGGCTTTGCCGATTTAGAAATGGGCATGCTGCGCCAAATCGGGCTAATCAAGGCCGACACGCCCATTGTAACCACCGTCCATCCCATCCAGGTGGTGGCTGACTCCTACCTGCCCATGCTCTCCCACGATTGGAAACTGACCTGGATTGTGACGCCTGATGAGGCCATTGAAACCAAATTCAACCGGCCTCAACCCACCGGCCTGGAATGGGACAAGGTGCTGCCGGAACAGTGGGAGCAGATTCCGGTGCTGCGGAAATTACGGAGTAAGGAGTAAGGAGTAAGAAGTAAGGAGTAGGGAGTAGGGAGTAAGGGAAAATCCCCTACTACTTATTATCTACTACCTACCTAATGCAGTCTCAGAAGAGATATTCGGGAAAAAACGATGGGGTGTTGGCCCTCACCTCCGTGCGAAGCCCCCCTTGCGGGCAACCCCTCTCCCAATGGGAGAGGGGAGTCGCGCAGCGACGGGGTGAGGGCTAATCCGAAAAAGTCCCTTGATTTTGCACTAATAAAAAGCCGTTCGGAATACCGGCTGGAATAGCTCTTTGTGGTGGGCGCAGACCGGGTCAACCGGGCAGAGGGCGCACTCCGGCTCGGTCATCTCCGGGCAGCGGCGGCGAAAGTTGAAGAAAAACCAATCCACAGCCTGGATGCTTTTGCCCGATAGCGCCGCCACCTCGCGGCAGGCGTCGTAGGCGGCCTCACGCACGGCCTGCTCATCCGCAGCAGAGACAACCCGGCGTTCCTCTAAAGCCTGCCGCAGGGCCGGGTCCTGCACCTCAATCAAGCCGGTACGCAGGCAGGCCCGCTGCAAATGGTAATCAATGATGGGCGGCGTGACCTCAGTAGCAGCGGGTTGCAGAAAGTGCTCCGGCCTCTCAGCCAGAATAATCGCCAGGAGGGTGGCTTTTTTGCGCAGTGGGTCCTCTTTGTAGCCGCCCACGTGATTGAGCAGTTCCAAAAAGGTTTGCAAAGGATTGGCGCCGGCGTTGGCCTGAGCCACCAGTTTGGCCGGAGTCAGCCCCAAGGCCAGCATATCCCGGCCATAAGCCTGAGCCTGCTGCCAGTGCAGTTCCAGGGCGGGCATGGGGTCGCTGCTGTCATCGGCCCTAAAGAGCGCCCGCATGTCGTCCAGGGTCAACTCGGCCTGGCGGGCCGGAGTGTACCAGGCCGGATCGCGCTCCAACCGCCGCAGGTAGACTTGCCACAGATAATCGGAACCTTTGCGCAGCACGCCCCCCAGCGAGGCGATCATGGGCCGCTGATAACGACCGGCCTCGGTTTCCCAAAAGCTAAACTGCTGCAAGGTGGCCGCGCACAAAAAATCCAGCGCCGCCGGGTGGCCGGCCGGCGGAAAATTGGCGTCGTCATAGGTGAAGGGGCGAACTTCCGGCAAAGCGGCTACAAGCTGGGCGACTCGCTGGATTTGGCCGGGGTTCAGCCCGACTCGCGGGTCGCGGCGATCTGCCAAAGGGGCCGGCTTTTGCCACAAAGCCAGCGGCCCCACCGCCTGCACCGACTCGGCCGCCAGCCCGATGGCCTGGCTCGCGGCGATCACCGGGTGCTCGCCGCGAGCCAGGCCCAGCAGCGTCCCCCCGGTAAAGGTGTCGCCCGCGCCGGTGGTATCCAACACCTTGACTCGCATCCCCTCGATGTTGGTGGCGTAATCGCCCTGGATAACTCGCGCCCCGCGCTCCCCCAATGTCACAAAGAGCAGCTTGCCCGGCTCCGTGCGGGCCGCCGCCACCGAGCCAAAGAGAATAGTAGCTTCCACTTCGTTCATAAAAAAGATGTCGGCTTGCTGGAATAGAGCCAGGGTTCCGGCGGGGTCGGCCTGGGTTCCGGTCAAAAAGGCGCTGGCCGAAATACGCCGCCCGCCCCGATCCCGGCAGGCGGCCAAAAACTCCAATTGGCGGCGGGGTGTACCCAACGGGCCGACATGCACCTGGCGGTAGCCCGACAGGTCGGCCGGCAAAGCGGCGGGAGAAAGGTGCTCCTCGGCTCCCACAAAGATGGTCAAAAAAACGGTCTGGCCTTCCGGGTAGGCAATCTCAAAGTGGGGCAGTTCCTCCGGGGCGACGCTTGGCCCCAGCCACTCCACCCGCTCGGCAAAGGGACGCAGCGGCGCCGGGATGGGGTTGGGGCGAGGCGCAAACATCGTCACCCAGCCGCCGGCGCGATGGGCCGCCGCCGCCGTGTACATACCCGACCCGCCCGCCGAGGGCGTCGGCTGCCCGGCCACGTGCAGCGTATCCAGCGATGCGCCGCCGATGACGAGTAGATCTTTCACTGATGCCTCCGGGA
>CAZDMM010000374.1:7110-7337 GCA_964505845.1 uncultured Caldilineaceae bacterium | reverse complement strand
GTATAGTTTTTGTGAGTGAGGGTTTATGTCAGTTCGTCATGCAGTGCTAGGTCTGCTGGCCCAACGCCCCCGCCACGGCTACGAATTGCGGGCGGCGTTTCAGGCGCTGGTCGGCGGTGAGGAGAATTGGGATGTCAAGCCGGCGCAAATCTACACCACGCTGGTGCGATTGGAGCAAGCCGGTTTTGTGGCCGAAGACGGCGTCGAACAGGACGCCGGCCCTGAAA
>CAZDMM010000374.1:0-7100 GCA_964505845.1 uncultured Caldilineaceae bacterium | reverse complement strand
CCTGAAAAACGAATTTATGCCCTCACGAAGGCAGGGTGGCAAACGCTCGCCGAGTGGTTTGCCTGCGGAAGTGAACCGGAACACCAGCAGGATGAATTCTTCCTCAAATTGATGATCGGTTTGGCGTCGGGCGCGGCGGAGCCGTACCGCTTGATCCAGACCCAGCGGGCGCACTTGTTCCAGGCGCTGCACGACCTGACCGAACAGCGCAGCCAGGCCGACCCCAGCCGGGAACTGGCCAAGATTCTGTTGCTCGATAAAGCCGCCATGCACCTGGAAGCCGATTTGCGCTGGCTCGATATGATCGAAGGGCGGCTCGACGACATCAAACACCAACCTTTGCCCCGGCCGGAGGCCAAGCCGCGCGGCAGACCGAAGAAGAATTAGGCGTGGTTTGAGTTAGGTTGACACTTTTTATTGGGTAAAAACGTAAAACGTAAAGCGTAATGGCTGATTGTCGGCAAATCGTTACCCGCAGGGCTATCCGTTTGCGTTTTACGTTTTACCCGCAGGGCTATCTGTTTGCGAAGGTCAGTCCAACTCATCGGGTTTCTGAACCATGCCCTAGCTGTAATCAGAAATGTGGAGTTATTTATGTCTCTCATTCAAGCAGAAAATCTCACCAAAGTGTACGGCGCGGGCGATACCGCCGTCGTCGCGCTCGATCACGTCTACCTCAGCGTGAATCCGGGCGAGTTTGTGGCCGTGATGGGCCCCAGCGGCTGCGGCAAGTCTACGCTGCTGCACCTGCTCGGCGGACTCGACCGGCCCTCGGACGGGAACGTCAGCATGGAGGGGCAGCCGCTGGCGAAAATGTCCGACGATGCGGTGACGCAACTGCGCCGCCGCAAAATCGGTTTTGTGTTCCAGTTCTTTAACCTCATTCCGATTTTATCGTCCGTTGAAAATGCGGCGCTGCCGCTGCTGCTCGACGGGGCCAGTCCGGCCCAGGCCAAACAAAAAGCTGTCGAGTGGTTGACCAAAGTCGGCCTGGGGCAGCGCCTGGCCAGCCGGCCCGATCAATTGTCGGCGGGGCAGCAGCAGCGGGTGGCCATTGCCCGCGCCCTCATCGCCGATCCCATGCTCGTGCTGGCCGACGAACCGACCGGCAACCTCGATACCAAAGCGTCGGATGAAATCGCCGCTTTGTTGAAACAGGTGGCCAAGGAGTGGGGCCGGGCCGTGCTGATGGTAACGCACGACCCGCGCATCGCCGCCTATGCCGACCGGATCATCTTTCTCAAAGACGGCAAGATTGTGAACGAGGCCCACCTGGAATCCAGGCGGGCGGACAATGCGGAAACGGTTTCGCAAATGATGAAGGCCATTGCCTGAGTGTAAAAGGTTAGGTCAACATGAGGTTCCAACTGACTCTCGCCGCCCGCTACCTGGCCGGGCGCAAACTACGCACCTTTCTCACCACCCTCGCCATCGTCATCGGGGTGATGGTGATTTTTGGGACGGGCATTTACCTGCCGTCGTTTACGGATGCTTTCAACAAAAGCCTGCTCTCGGCTTCCGGCCAAACCGATGTAATGATCACCCACAAGACCGGCGAAGCTTTTTCGGCCTCCACCCTGAAGAAAATCAAACGCATCGGGGGGATTGCCGTCATTGCCGGGTCGCTGGAGCGCGTTATCAACCTGCCGCCGGACTTTTACGGCAAGGATTCGCCGGTCAACGCGCTGACGCTCGTCGGCCTTGACTCGGAGCTGGCGCCGGAACTGCACGACTATCGCGTGACCGAGGGCCGTTTTTTGGAACGAGGCGACGGCCGGGTGGCCGTGATTTCGGAGCGGCTGGCCGACGAGGTGGGCCTGAAATTGGACGACACGCTCAAAGTGCCCACCCCCGAGGGCGTGGTCAAATTGACCATTGTCGGCCTGACGCCGGGGCGTACCCTCATCGGCAACGAGCAGGTGCTGGTCACCCTGACCCAGGCCCAAAAACTGTTTGACATGGCGGGCCACATCAGCGTGATTGAAGCGAATCTGACCACCCGGGACAAGGCGGAAAGCGAGGCCATCGTTAAGGCGATCAAAGCGCAGCTTGGCGACACCTACACCTTCGGCGGGCTGTCGAGCGGCTCGGAATTTGCCGGGGCGATCCAGGTGGGGCAGGTCATGTTCAATATGTTCGGGGTGCTGGCGCTGGCGATGGGCGGCTTTATCATCTTTAACACCTTTCGCACCATTGTGGCCGAGCGCCGGCACGATATCGGTATGCTGCGGGCCATCGGCGCGAACCGGGCCACCATCGTCGGCCTGGTGCTGACCGAAGGCTTGGTGCAGGGCGTGACCGGCACGGCGATTGGCCTGGGGCTGGGCTATCTGCTGGGCGTGGCCATTACCGTTGGCTCAAGTTCAATGATCAAACAAATGATGAATATAGAAATCGCGGTCGTGGTCGAGCCGTCGCTGGTGCTGGTTTCCATCGCCCTGGGCGTCGGCGTTACCCTCCTGGCCAGTTTGCTGCCGGCCCTGAACGCCAGCCGCGTCACCCCCATGGAGGCGCTGCGGCCAGCGCCCAGCCAGGTCATGCAGCGCATCAGCCGCATCAGCGTCATCGCCGGCGCGGTGATGATCGTCGCCGCCATCGGAGGCTTGCTCAGCGGCGTTTTCGCCTTTGTTGCCCTGGGCGGTCTTCTTTTTCTCATCGGCTTGGTACTTGTCGCGCCCGCCCTGGTCAAACCGATTGCCCAGGTGTTTGGCGTTTTGCTGGCGCTGATTTTTGCCCGTCAAGGCACGGGCGAACTGGCCCAGGGCAACCTCACCCGCCAACCTTCGCGGGCAGCCATCACAGCCAGCGCCACGATGATCGGCCTGGCGATTATCGTCGGGGCCGGCGGCATGATGTTCAGCACGGTCGGCACGGTGATGGAGTTGTTTAACCGCACCCTGGGCAGCGATTATTTGCTCATTCCCCCTTCGATTGCCGTCTGGAAAGGCGATGTCGGTGCGAGCGCCAGTCTCAAAGCCAAGATTAAGGCCGCGCCGGGCGTCGGCGCGGTCAGCTCGCTGCGCTACGCTCAGTCGTCGCTCCGCCCCGGCGCGCTGAAAAGCGGGGCCGGCGAGACCACGATTTCGGTCCTGGGCATTGACCCGGTCGAGTATCCCCAAGTATCGGCCATGGATTTTCAAAAAGGGAATGCCGAAGATGCTTTTAGGGCGCTGGCCGCCCCTGGACGCAACGTCATCGTCAATGGGATTCTGGCCGCCGCCGCCAACTTGAACGTCGGCGATGTTATGCCGCTGGTGACGACAGCGGGGATAAAAGATTATCGGGTCGTCGCCATTGGCGGCGAGGTGTTGAGCATGAAGATCAACACGGCCTACATCTCGCAGGCCAATATGAAAGCAGATTTCCGCAAGAGCGAGGACATTTTTTACCAGGTTGATCTGGCCCCTGGGGCCGACCCGGCCGCCGTAGAGCAGCGGCTGGAGCGAGTGGTGGAAGATTACCCCCAATTCCGCCTGGTGGCCGGGCGCGAGTACACCGCCGAATTTCGCCAGCAGTATGACGCGATCTATGCCGGCTTCTATGTGCTGCTGGGCGTGCTGGCCTTCCCTTCGTTGATTGCCATCCTCAACACGCTGGCCATTGGCGTCATCGAGCGCACCCGCGAAATCGGTATGCTGCGGGCCATTGGGGCAACGCGCGGCCAGGTGTGGAAGACGATTGTGGCCGAAGCGCTGCTGCTGGCGTCGCTGGGTACGGCCTTTGGCATTCTGGCCGGCCTGTACCTCAGCTACGTGTTTGTGCAGG
This sequence comes from uncultured Caldilineaceae bacterium, assembly GCA_964505845.1. Classification (GTDB taxonomy): domain Bacteria; phylum Chloroflexota; class Anaerolineae; order 4572-78; family J111; genus DSQQ01. The sequence goes on along the minus strand of CAZDMM010000374.1, from coordinate 3,335 downwards.
GGATGAGCGCGAGCGGCATTTTCAAAGTGGCCTATACCTTCCCGCTGGCCGGGGTGCTGGCGGCCATCGCCGCCGGCTTGATTTTTGGGGTGCTGGCGGCGCTGGTTCCGGCCCGCCAGGCCTCGCGCATGGAGATTATCAAGGCGCTACGGTATGAATAGGGGGCCAGGGGATAGAGAACAGCCCGCACTATTTCTTTTGCTATCGCCGGGAGTGGATTATTAAAAGTGAAAGTGGGCTGGGAGAAAAATCTATGTCCCCAGCCCAGCTTCTCTGGCCCGGATGATGGCCTGCGCCCGGTCGGTGACTTGCAGTTTGCTCAAAATATTCGAGACCTGGTTGCGCACCGTCTTCTGGCTGATGGCGAGACGCTCGGCAATTTCGGGGTTGGTGAGATGCTGGGCCATCAGGGCCAGGATTTCCCGCTCCCGCTCGGTCAGCTCTGGGAAGGTTTGGGGCGGGGCGGAGGGGCGCGGCGCAGCAAAGTAGGTCATCAATTTGCGGGCAATGGCCGGGCCAAAAATAGCTTCGCCGTGACTGACGGCCCGGATGGCCCGGAAGATTTCAGCTTTTAACGCCCCTTTGAGAATGTAACCCCGCGCTCCGGCCCGCACTGCGGCAAAAACCGAGTCGTCATCTTCAAACATGGTCAACATGAGAATGGCAATGTGCGGGCTGCCGTGCAGAATGCGGCGCGTCGCTTCAAGGCCATTGAGGCCGGGCATGTTGATGTCCATCAAAATAACATCCGGCTGGAGCCGGGCGGCCAGGGCCACTGCTTCGTCGCCGCTGGCAGCCTGGCCCACCAGTTCCAGGTCGGCGGCGGTTTCCAGCAGGGCCGCCAACCCATCACGAAATTCGGCGTGGTCGTCGGCAATGAGAATGGTAATCTGTTCCATCGGTTACTCCTGGGGCAGCGGTAGGTGGGCCGACACCCGGACGCCGCCGCTGGGTATCGTTTCTACCACACACTCGCCGCCCAATTCTTGCGCTCGTTCCCGCATCGAGGCCAGACCCACCCCGGCCTGATAAGCGGCCGGCAGGCCGAGGCCGTCGTCACAAATTTCAAGCTGCAAGGCCGCCGGCTCGCCGGTCAGGCTCAGGCTGACCCGGCAGGTCCTGGCCCCGGCATGGCGAATGACGTTGGTGACGGCTTCTTGAATAATGCGATAGGCCGCCACTTCAACGGCAGCGGGTAAGGGCGGCAGATGGTCGGGCGCAGCCAGCGAAATGGGCAAGCCGTTGGCGCTGTTCTGCGCGGCGTACTCGCGGATGGCCCCCAGCAGGCCCAATTCGTCCAGGGCCGGCGGGCGCAGGTCGTACACCAGCCGGCGCACCTCGCTGACAATGCCCTGCGATTTTTCAATCACGCTGTCCAAAAGCGCCTCGGCCTGCTCCGGGTGGGTGCGGATGAGGTCGCGGGCGGCTTCAAGCTTGAGGACGTGGCTGGCCAACTGCGGGCCTAGCCCATCGTGCAGGTCGCGCCGCAAGCGGCGTCGTTCCTCGGCGCGGGCCGTGACCAGCCGCTGCCGGGAGCGCTGCAGGTCTGTGGTCAGACGCACCGCGGCCAGGGCCACGCCAATTTGGCGGGCCAGGTCATGGAGCAGGCGCTGCTCGGCCGGGCTAAATTCCTCCCCGGGAGCGCGAGCGCCCAGCAGCAAGTGGCCGAGCTGCTCGCCCTGATAGGTGAGCGGCAGCAAGAACGGTTGGGGCGTTGGCGTTCCGGCGGCGGCGGCCAGGGTCTTTGCGCCGGCCTGATCCAGAGCAACGGCGACGTAGGGCAGCTTGAAAGCCTCTTTGAGCGTGGCGACAAGGGTCGGCAGCACCGCATCGGGAGCGAGCGTGGTTTCCAACCGCCGGCCCAGCCGCGATAGGACCGCATAAGGATCGTCCCGTTCCCCATAGAGCAGCCGGTTGACCCCGCGCTGCAGCCGGTCATGGAGGGGGGCAAAGAGAACCGCCACCAGGCCGGTCGCCAGGATAGAGATGAGCCAATTACCCCGCGCCTGAAACAACGCGCCCAGCCCGCCGACCACCAGGATGTAAAGGCCGGCCACGCTGGCGGTCAGAGCGCCATAAACCAGGGTGCGATGGATAATCAGATCAATATCCCACAGCCGGTAGCGCAGAATGGCTGCGCCAATCGCCAGCGGGATGGCGCTAAAGGCGGATGAGTAAACCAGGTTAGCGATGTTTTGCCCTGTTCCACTCTCCATCTCCGGGACAAAGTTGATTAAAATCGTTAGCAGCAGCATGACCACAATCGCCAGGGTAACGGCGTAGACAAACCATTTGAGCTGCTGCCGCTCAACACCCCCGGCGCGGCGCAGCCGCACCCCGGCCGAAACTACCGCCGCCAGAAAAGCAATAGTGATCAGGTTGAGGAAAGCCAGTCCCACCCCCTGAACCCCTTCTAGGCCGGGCGGCGCCGTCTCCTCCAACAGCGCGGCGCCTCGGTAGGGCCACAGGGCCAGCCAGGTCAGCATCAGCCACGCCCCGGCTGCGCCGGTAATCAGCCAGCCCACCCAACCCCAACGGGGCGACAACGGCCGTCCGCTGGGAAAGAGAAGGACCAGCAGGGCCACCCCGGCATAGCCCAGGCCCCACAGGCCAAAGGTGAACCAGATAACCAAATCTCCGGCCGGCAGTGAGCCGGGCCGGGTCAAGAAGGTGTAGGAGGCGTATTGCAGGCCAAACTGTTCCAGCACCAGCGACAGGCCAATCAGCAGCAGCAACCAGGCGATGACGTGGCCGGGCCGGCGAGCGATGATCAGCGCGCCCACCAGAGAAAACGCCAACGAGGGCGGGAGTTCGGCCAGGGTGGAGATGGCTTTTTCGGCTCCGCCCCCGTTCAACGCGACCAGCAGGATGACCAGCAGCGCCAGGGCCCCGTCTATGGCGGTCAGCAAAAAAGCTCCTCTTTTTAGCCACTGCGGCCGCATTAGCTCAAAATCCTGTCTGGACATATTATCACTATAAATCAACCCGGTTCCTCCGACAAGTTGGATAACGGCTTCCGCATTTCCAGGCCGGTAATGCCGATAAAGAGCAGTCCGCCAATCAGGGCGACGATACCGCCGCTCAAGCCCAAACTCCCCGGTTGCTCCGGCAGCGTCAGCGCGGCTGCGCCCTGATGAAGTAAGGCTAAGCCCAGTAGCACCGCCAGTACTTGCCAGCCAGGCCGCCGGGTTGCAGCCAAAAATCCGGCCAAACTGAGCACCCCGATCAGGGCGGCCCCGGTAATCCAGTGGTTAGCCAGGGCGTGTTCGCCGCTGTCCAAAAGCTGGAGCTGCAGCCACTGCCAGGCGGAGGGCAGCATCAGAGCAGTCGCCGCT
>CAZDMM010000373.1:0-7338 GCA_964505845.1 uncultured Caldilineaceae bacterium | reverse complement strand
GTGCAGCTACCCGAAGTCAGGCCGGTGGTTACGCCGGCCGAAATTTTACATGCGCGTGAGGTGGTGCGGCAAATTTATGTGGATGAAAAAATCAAAGAATATGTGCTGGACCTGGTGTTTGCCACCCGCCAGCCTTCGGCCAATGGGCTGTCGGGTTTGCAAAATTTAATTGCCTTTGGCGCGTCGCCCAGAGCGACCATTTTTTTGATTTTAGCGGCGCGGGCCCACGCCTTTTTGAAGGGGCGCGGTTTTGTCACCCCGGAAGACATCAAGCAAATTGCGCCCGATGTGCTGCGCCACCGGGTGGTCATCAGCTATGAAGCCGAGGCCGAGGAAATTACCAGCGCCCAGATTGTGCAGCGCATCCTGGATCAAATCGAAGTCCCGTAAAAAGCTGGAAGGTTGGAGGATTGGAAGATGTCAAATTATCCAGCCCTCCAACCTTCCAATCTTTCATGCAACCATGTTAACTCCTGAACTCATTCGCAAAATTCGCCGCATCGAAATCCGAACCCGGCGGCTGGTTAACGACAGCTTTGCCGGGGAATATCATGCCATCTTTAAAGGCCGGGGCATGGAATTTGACGAGGTGCGGCTCTACCAGCCCGGTGACGACGTGCGCACCATTGATTGGAAGGTCACGGCCCGCATCGGTGAGCCGTTTGTCAAGCGGTACGTGGAAGAGCGCGAGCTGACGGTGATGCTGCTAGTGGATGCCAGCGCCTCCGGGCAATTTGGCACCGCCGGCCGCTTTAAGCGAGAAATTGCGGCAGAACTGGCTGCCGTGTTGGCTTTTTCCGCCATCACTAACAACGATAAGGTGGGGGTGCTGATTTTTACCGACCGGATTGAGCTGTTTATCCCGCCCCGCAAGGGACGCCGCCACGTGCTGCGTTTGATTAGAGATTTGCTGGCCTTTGAACCCAGCGGCCACCTGACCGATTTGAAACTTGGCTTTGACTCCATCAACCACCTACTGAAACGGCGCAGCATTGTCTTTGCCATCTCCGATTTTTTAAGCGACCCGGCTGAGTACAGTTCTGCCCTGCAGGTGGCTAATCGCCGCCACGATGTCATCGCCGTGACCTTGAGCGACCCTCGTGAGCAGGAATGGCCGAATGTGGGCATGCTGGCCCTGGAAGACGCCGAAACGGGCCAGGTGCGCTGGGTAGATACCGGCAGCCGGGCCTGGCGGCAAGCTTTTGTGGAACATACTTTGCAGCTCAAACAGGCGCGTGAGCGGCTGTTCCGCAAAGCCAAGGTGGACCGCATTGATTTGACCACCGACGCCGAGTACATCACCCCGCTGACCACCTTTTTTGAAAAGCGCGCCAAGCGTCTCCGCCGATGAAAACTCAAGTGTCAAGTATCACGTGTCATGTGTCAAGTGTCAAGTATCACGTTTTACGTATCACGTTTTACGTTTTACGTTTTACGTTTTTCGCCTCACGCCTCATGCCTCATGCCTCACGCCTCACTCTGATGGCTCTGTGGGCAATAGTCCTCGCGTTTGCGGTTGCCCTGCCTGTTTTGGCCCAATCTTCTGATGCCAACGTTGAATTTTTTCTGAAAGCGCCCTCCGATAGACCCTTGACGGTGGGCGACCGCATCACCCTGCGCCTGGAAGTGACCCACCCGCTCAATTCGCAGGTCACCCTGCCCCAATTGGATCACGGCGAGTGGGGGTCGCTGGAAGTGCTTGACCAGAGCCGGCCGGATACCACGGATAATAACGACGGAACCGCCACCACCGGCCAGGATATTGTGGTGACAGCCTTTCAGCCCGGCCAGTTTCAAACCCCTCCTTTAGTAGTCACCCACCAACAGGCCGATGGCTCTACCGAAGAATTGAGCGCGCCGGTGATTCAATTAACCATCACCAGTGTTTTAACCGATGATACCAATCTGCGTGATTTAAAACCCCAGGCCAACCTGCCCCTACCTCCCCTGTGGCCCTGGCTGGTAGCAGCTTTGCTGCTGGGTATGCTGGCCCTGAGCCTGTTGGCCGGGGTGGGCCTGTGGTTGTACGATCGTTATCGCCGCCGGCCCCGGCCCCAGGCGCTGCCTGCCCCCATCATAGACACCCGCCCCCCAGAGGTCATTGCCTACGCAGAGTTGGATCGGATCGAGGCGCTCAATTTGCCGGCTCAACATCAGATTAAACAGCATTACTCCCTGGTAGACCTGTGCCTGCGCCGTTACATTGAAGGGCGTTACCAGATTCCGGCCCTGGAACAAACCCGCTCCGAACTGCAAAGCTCTTTCCGCCGCTCGGCCGTGCTGGCCGAACATGCGGCGGAGTTTATGGATATTTTAGGCGAGAGTGATTTGGTTAAATTTGCCCGTTATGTGCCCCACGCCGATAATGTACATGGCTTGGTGAGTCGGGCGCGGGCCTTGGTGAGAATCACAACACCGGAAACTGTGCTTGAGTCAACTCCGCCGGCCGTGGAGGTAGAAGTGTGAGTTTGCATTTTGCCTCTCCCTGGCTTTTGTTATTCCTGCTGGCGCCGCTGGCCCTGGCCGGCTGGATGATTTGGAATCATCGCCGCAGCCGGCCTGCCACCCTGCAATATTCGGATGTGCGCCTGACCGCCCACCGGTCGCCTTCGCTGCGGCAAAAAGCGCGCTTTTTGCTGCCGATCTTGCGCCTGCTGGCCCTGTCGCTGTTGATTATTGGCCTGGCCCGGCCGCAGGCGGGCAGCGCCCGCGAGGTGGTGCTGGGCGAGGGGATAGATATTGTAATTGCGCTGGACATCTCCGGCAGTATGGCCGCCCTGGATTTTGATCCCAACCGCCTGGGTGCGGCCAAGCGGGTCATCCACGATTTTATCCAGGAGCGCAAGTACGACCGGATTGGTTTTGTGATTTTTGCCAGTGAAGCCTTTAGCCAGGTGCCGCCCACCATGGATTACAAGGTGCTGGAGCGGGTGGTGGATGACACCCAGGTTTCCTGGGATATTGGCCTGGACAGCGGCACAGCCATTGGCCTGGGCCTGGCCAACGCGGCCAATATGCTGCGTGATTCCAAAGCCGACAGCCGGGTAATTGTGCTGCTGACCGACGGGGCCAACAATTCCGGTCAAATTGACCCGATGACCGCCGCCCAAATTGCCAAGGCCCTCAAAATTCGCGTTTACACTATTGGGGCCGCCCGGCCCGGTCCGGCGGCGCTGCCCTTTCCGGATGGCCGGGTGGAGTACCGGGATTCTGAGATTGACGAGGAAACCCTGCGGCAAATTGCCGATACGACCGGCGGGCTGTATTTTAGGGCTGAGGATAACCAGGGGCTGCGCGAAATTTATGATACCATCAACCGCCTGGAACGCTCCCAAATTGAGGTCAGAACTTTTACCCGCTATCAAGAGTTGATGGCCTGGCTCATTGTGCCGGCGGTGCTGCTGCTGGTGCTAGAAATTTTGTTACGCCGGACAATATTTAGAACCATCCCATAGGAAAGGATGAAGGATGAAGGCGGAAGGATGAAGTTTTTTCATCCTTCATCCCTCCTCCTTCTGCCTTGTAAATGTATGGATTTTGCTGAACCGCGCTTCTTATTCTGTTTTGCGCCGCTGTTGTGGCTGGCTCTGTTGATCTACTTTTTGGCCCGCCGCAAACGGGCCGCCATAGAACGGCTGGGCGCTCCTCAATTAATCGCCAAATTGAGCGCCAGTGTGAATCATGCCGGCCGCCGCTGGCAAACCTGGCTGTGGTTTTTGGCGTTGAGCCTGATTGTGGTGGCGCTGGCCAGGCCGCGCTGGGGAGCGCAGGTAGAATATGTAGAACAGCGCGGCGTTGAGGTGATGATAGCCCTGGATGTGTCAAAGAGTATGCTGGCCGAAGACTTGAAGCCTAACCGCCTGGCCCGCGCCAAATTGGAAATTTCAGAGTTGCTAGACCGGCTGGAAGGCAACGCCGTTGGCCTGGTGGTCTTTTCTGGCGCGGCTTATATTCAATTCCCGCTGACCTCTGATTTTGCAACGGCCCGCTTCTTTTTGGAGTCGGCCCATCCGGGCATGATTTCGCGCACCAGCACCAATTTGGCCGAGGCCATTCGCATGGCGATGAAGGGCTTTAATGAGGAACGGGCCAGCCAAAAAGTCATCATTTTATTGACCGATGGTGAAGCCAATGAGTATACCAGCGAGGTGATGCCGGCGGCTCAAGAAGCGGCCGACAAAGGCGTGATAATTTATGCCATCGGTTTCGGTTCACCGGAAGGTGAGCCGATTCCGGAATATGACGACCTGGGTAATCTGACCGGCTACAAACAGGACTCGCACGGCGAAACGGTTTTGACCCGGCTAGATGAAACCACCCTGGAGGAAATTACGGCCACCACTAACGGGCAGTACTTTCGGGCGGCAGCCGATGGCCGGGAGGTGGGGTACCTGGCTGCGGCGATTGATAAGCTGCAAAAAGGCGAGCTGGAGAGCCGTTTTGAAACTCGTGGGATTGAGCGCTTTCAGTGGTTTTTGGGGGCGGCGATTGTGGCGCTTATCGTCATTGAACTCATCCCAGACCGGGTGCGGCCCAAAGTGCTTGGGCGCGCGCTATTTGGCCGGAAAGCGCCGGAAAAAGGAGTGGTGAGTGAAACCTAAACACTGGCTTGTTTTTGCCCTTGTTTTACTTTTTTTATCCGCCTGTGGTTCATCGGCTGCTAGCTACAACAACCAGGGTAATCGTGATTACGAAGCTGAAAAGTATACCGACGCGATTAACAATTATACCCTGGCCAAACGCGAGAATCCTGATTTGCCTGAACCCTATTACAATGCCGGCAACGCTTTTCACCGGCAAGAGAAGTTTGAGGCCGCTATTGCCCAAACCCAGCAATCCTTGCGTACCGCCAAAGGTGACCTGGCCGAACAAAGCCATTACAACCTGGGTAATAATTATTTCAAAATGCAGGATTGGCCCAAGGCAATTGAAGCTTACAAACAGGCCCTGCGCCTGAATCCTGAGGACCAGGATGCCAAACACAACCTGGAGTTGGCTCTGCAAATGCTCCAACAACAGCAACAGCAACAGCAACAACAACAACAACAGCAGCAGGGAGGGCAGGGCCAGCAGCAGCAAGGTGGCGGCAATCAACAGCAGCAAGGGCAAGGCGGCGGTAATCAGCAGCAGCAGCAGCAAGGAGGACAGGGCCAGCAGCAGCAGGGGCAAGGCGGCGGAAGCGGTGAGCAGCAGCAAGACCAGCAGTCGCCGTCTGGCGGCTCTCAACCGCAGGACCAACAACAGCAGCAGTCAGGCAGCAACGGCCGCCAGCTTTCGCAAGAAGAGGCAGAGCAGCTTTTGGATGCTTTGGGCCAGAACAGCCAGACTTTACAGGAACGTCTAAATCAAAGCCTGGGGGATGGCAACAGCAGCGGCGGTTTTGGCGGCGCGCCTAAACCTCTGCCGGCTCAGGATTGGTAGTAAAAATGAGTGTCAAGTTGCCGAAGGCGCGCAAAACGCAGGTACCACGTGTCGGGCGTCAAGTGCCAAGTGCCAGGTGTCAAATGCCAGGCGCGCACTACGCACCACGCATTACGCATTACGTTTTACGTTTTACGTTTTACGTTGTACTTGCTGTTATTTTTGGGTTCGATGGACTCACCCCCACTGCCCTGGCTCAATCGGCCTCGCCTATTTCGGCCAAGGTTGATCGCACTATTTTGTCAACCAACGAACAGCTAACCCTCACCGTCACCGTTGCCGGCGATTTTTTGGATATTCCCAGCCCCGATATGTCGCAAATTACCGATTTTGTCATTGTTGAAAGCAGCACCTCCACCCAGGTGAGCATCATTAATGGCGATTTAACCACCCAGGGGGTTTTTGTTTACCGCTTGCAGCCATTAAAAGAAGGTGGGCTAACGATTGGCCCTATCAGTGTGAACGTGGATGGGCAGGTCTACCAGACCAGCTCGATCCAGATCCGGGTGGTAACCGGCCCCACTGCTCTCCCTACCCCGGCTCCGCCCGCCGATGGCTCAAACGCCCTGCCGGGACAAGATTTTTTTGTGGAAGCGGAAGTGGACAACCCCAAGCCTTACCTGGGGCAGCAGGTGCTCTACACCTTTAAGTTCTACCAGGGGATTGTTGATTTTATTGTGCAGCCAGATTTTCAACTGCCCAACTTTACCAACTTTTGGACCGAAACCATCCTCTCGCAGCCAACCTACAACACCACTATTTCGGGGCGCGATTACCTGGTGACAGAAACTCGGGTGGCCTTGTTTCCGGCCAATCCGGGGCCGGCTACCATCAGCCCGGCTAAGGTGGTCATCCCTAACTTTCCTTATCAAGATATTGCCCTGGAGACCGAGCCGGTGGCCATCGAGGTTCAATCTTTGCCAGAGGGCGCCCCCGCCGATTTTAAGGGAGCGGTGGGCCAGTATGAAATTAGCGCCCGTTTGAGTGAAACCGAAGGGAAAGTGAACGAACCCTTATCTTTGATTGTAGATATTCAGGGTACCGGAAATATTAAAGCCCTGATAGAACCGGTTGTGCCCAAACTGCCCAACTGGCGCATCTTTGAAAGCAAAGTATCGGATACCATCCAAGCCGAAGACCGGGCGGTGTACGGTACGCGCCGTTTTGAGCGGCTGGTAGTGCCCGGCCAACCCGGCAATTATACCATCCCGCCTATCAATTTTAGCTATTTTGACCCCCAGGCCGGGCAGTATCGCACGGTCAGCACCAAGCCTATCGCCATTACCGTCCAAGCCGGAGAAGGGGAAGCGCTGCCGCCTCCGCCGGTCGGCGAGCCTGGCTCCGCCAAACAACCCATCTCGGTCTTGGCCGGAGATATTCGCCACATCAAACCCGTTCCAACCGTGTTGAACAGTGAGGATACGCCTCTGTTAAGCCAGCCTGTTTACTGGACGGGCTGGATTTTGCCGCTCCTGGTGGTGGGCGGAATTTGGGCCTGGCAAAACCGGCGGCAGCACCTGGCCGAAAATACAGCCCTGGCCCGCCATTTGCGGGCCAAGCGGGTTGCCCAAAAGATTTTGCATGAGGCGCATCGTTCCGGGGTAGACAGCTATGCGGCGGCCCATCGCGCCCTGTTGGGGTATTTGTCGGACAAGTTAAATCGGCCCACCGCCGGCCTGACCAACGACAGCCTGTTGGCGGTATTGCAAGAAAGCCGTTTAAACCCGGCCCTGGTTGAGCGGGTCAAAGGGACGCTGGAGCAGATAGAGATAGGTCGCTTTGCCCCCGGCGGACAGGCGGCGGTAGAATCTTTTCTGGCCGAGACGCAGCAGTTGATTAATGATTTGGAAAACTCCTTTAAGAAATAAGGTTAATACTCAGTCTCATGTCATTGTCAGCCGCAGGCGAAGCAATCTC
>CAZDMM010000372.1:0-7346 GCA_964505845.1 uncultured Caldilineaceae bacterium | reverse complement strand
CGCTCACATTGAGCGCCTGCCCGGTCATGTAATCCGACTCCGGCGAGGCCAAAAATGCGACCACTTTAGCCACGTCCTCCGGCGTACCGTAACGACCCTGCGGAATCCGCTCCAATTGGGCCTTATCAATAGACTCAGCCGGAACGCCGCGCAATTCCGACAGGCGGGCCAGGGCCACATCATTCATGCTGGTGGCAATCAGGCCGGGACAGACGGCGTTAACATTGATGCCGCGCGGGGCCAGCTCGCGGGCCAGAGTTTGGGTCAAGCCAATGACGGCAAACTTTGAGGCCGTGTACGCGCCAAAGTTGGGCCAGCCCTCCTTGCCGCTGATGGAAGCCATGTTCACAATCCGCCCTTTGATACCCCGCTGAATCATCCGCCGGGCCGCCTGGGTGCTGCCCACAAAAGTACCAAAAGCGTTGACCTTCATGGTAACTTCCCATTCGGCGGGCGTGGTTTCCAGCAAAGGTTTGACCACAAAGACGCCGGCATTGTTGACCCACAGATTCACCGGCCCCAGAGCTGCCTCCACCTCATCCAGCAGATGTTCCACCTCGGTGGGATTAGTCACATCGGCCTTGACCGCCACACTCCGGCTCATCTGGTTCAGTTCCCCGGCAATTGAGACCAGTTCTGCCCAGGCTGATGCCTCAAAAGCCGGGTCCGGCTCGGCCCGGCGGCACACATCCGTCACTGCGACGGCCGCTCCCACTTGAGCCAGATAGCGGGCAATACCGTAGCCAATGCCGCTGCGCCGCCCCGAGCCGGTGATAATTGCTACTGTTCCTTGTAAATTGTTTATCATATTGAAAAGGGAGATTGGAGATTAGAGATTGGAGATTGAATCAATCTCTAATCTCCAATTACCAATCACCAATCCACCACTTTTTTCACTGCCGCTGCAATCCGCTCGGCGTTGGGGACAACAAACTTCTCCAGCGGTGGGCTGAAGGGAATCGGCACGTTAGGTGAAGTGACCCGCACGATGGGCGCTTTGAGCGAACTAAAGCCATGTTGGGCCACCGAGGCGCTGATCTCGCTGGCGGCGCTGCACGGCTCGCGGGCTTCGTCCACCACCACCAGCCGGCCCGTTTTGGCCACCGATTGGAGGATAGTTTCCAAATCCAGCGGGGCCAGGCTGCGCGGGTCAATCACCTCCACCGAAATCCCTTCCTTTTGCAAAGCTTCGGCGGCCTTGAGGCTGTGCTGCACCATCCAACTGATGGCCACAATGGTCACATCGCTGCCGCTGCGCTTGACATCGGCCAGGCCAAAGGGGATGGTGTATTCCTCGTCCGGTACTTCGCCGCGCACGCCGCCCAAGGTGGTGTGATACAGAAACAGCACCGGGTTGTTGTCGCGCACGGCGGTTTTGAACAGCCCTTTGGCGTCGTAGGGGGTGGTCGGCGAGACAATTTTGATACCGGGCAGGTTCATGAACATGGGGTAGGGCGTGTCGGAGTGCTGGGCCGCCGCGCCGCCCGACACCCCGATGGAGGCCAAAAAGACGGTCGGCATCTTGATTTGCCCGCCGGTCATGTAATGCAGCTTGGCGGCTTGGTTGGCCAGTTGCTCCATGCCCATGTACATAAAGGTGCTGACCATCATATCGGCCACGGGGCGCATGCCGTTGGCCGCTGCGCCCAGCGCCGCGCCCACAATCACCTCCTCGGCGATGGGCGTGTTGCGCACGCGAGCCGGGCCAAACTCGTCAATCAACCCCCGCTCAATGCCAAAGACGCTCACCTTCACATCCTCCCCCATCACAAAGACGGTGGGATCGCGCCGCATCTCTTCAATCAAAGCCTCACGCAAAGCGTGGATAAATCGTTTTTGGGGCATGGGGGAAAGTCCTTTTCTTGGATGAATCTAATAAACGTGTTGCGTGTTGCGTTTAACGTTTAACGTTCCAACGTTCTAACGTTCTAACGTTTCACGCAAACACATCCTCTAACGCTTCCTCCGGCTGGGGCCAGGGACTCTGCTCGGCGAAAGCGATGGCCTCGGCCAGTTCGGCTTGCAGCCGGGCCTCCACCGCCTCGATGTCGGCCTCGGTTTTGTAGCCGTGCTCCACCAGCCACCTTTTGAACTGAGGGATGGGGTCGCGCACTTTCCAGCTTTCAATCTCCTCCTGAGTGCGATAAGTGGTGCCGATGAGGGCAAACTCGCCCTCGTCGTGGGCCTCAAAGCGATAGGTCTTGGCTTCGAGCAGCGACGGTCCCTCCCCCCGGCGAGCGCGGGCGACCGCTTCCCCGGCGGCCTCGTATACGGCCAGCACATCCATGCCGTCCACCGCCTGGCTGGGCACGTCAAACCCCCTGGCGCGGCCGGCCACCGTGCCCGCCGAAACCGGCCCGCTGGGCGAAAACTCGTGGTACATGTTATTCTCGCACACAAAGATGACCGGCAGCTTCCACACGCTGGCCAGGTTGAGCGACTCGTACACTCCGCCCTGGTTGGCCGCGCCGTCGCCAAAAAAGCAGACCGACACGCTGCCGTCGCCCTTCATCTGGGCGGCCAGGCCGGCCCCGGTGGCCAGGGTCAGCCCGCCGCTGACGATGCCGTTGGCGCCCAGAATGCCCAGGCTGGCGTCGGCCACGTGCATCGAGCCGCCCTTGCCCCGGCACAAGCCATCCTCTTTGGCAAACAATTCGGCCATCATGCGCTTGATGTCCGCGCCCTTGGCGATGGTGTGGCCGTGGCCGCGATGGGTGCTGGTGAGGGTGTCCCGCTCGGTCAGATGGGCGCACACGCCCACCGCCACCGCCTCCTCACCGATGTAGAGATGCACCAGGCCGGGCACGCTCCGTTTGTGGATTTCTTTGAGCTTCTCTTCAAAGCGGCGGATTTTGAGCATCCGCTCCAGCATAAAGTTAAGTTTTTCGGGGGGAATTTGCATGATAATTCTCTTCCTTTTGATAGGATGGGAACACGGAGCTACTCAGAGCCAGCACAGAGAGACGCGGAGTTTTTCAGATTTCTCTGTGTATCTTTGTGTCTGCTCCGTGTTCTCTGTGTCCCTCTATTTTATAATCTTGAGAGTATTCGGTAATTCATCGCCGCCCGCCGAGAGCTGGAAGCCCCCGGCTATGACAGGTGAAAACCGCTTCAAAGCGGTTGACCAGCCTGCTAAAGCAGGCTTCCACCAATATTAGCCGGGCGTTTCAACGCTCGGCGAGTGGCGTGGCTGAGATAGTTTTGGAATTACCCTCACAAATAAAATATCAGCCTTTGAAAAAAAAATTTAGCCTTTAAAAATTTGTTCTAAGCCACTGTACCAATTCAAATCCGGCAGTTATAGTCTGGATTTGACAATCTAGGTTGAGTTAAATTTTGAGGCTTCTTAAAACGCCTATTGAGCCTTTAGCTAAATTCACCCACTCAACTCCGCCAGCGTCTCGATAAAAACCTCCGCCGCCGTCACGACATCCTCCACCGAGATGCGCTCATCCCACATGGGCCAGCGGGGATGTTGGCCGGGGCCGTACTCCAGGGTGTAAATCCCGGCGGCGCGCAGGTGGCTGGCGTCGGAGGCCAGGCCCAGCCGGTCGCCCGCGCCCAGGGCCGGCGGGCGGCCCTGCTGCCGGGTGTGATAACGAATGATGGCCTTGGCCAGGGGATGCTCCGCCGGCATGGCCGGCATAGCCGGAAAGTTGACCCCGCCACGAGTGGCCGGGATGGTCAGATCGGCCCGGATGCCGGGCAGGCCGGGTTGGAGGTGCTGCCACAAGGCGCTCAAATCGGCCCGCAGCGTATTATCATTCTGGCCCGGCACAATGCGGGTATCAAAGAAAACTTCACAGTAATCCTGACCGGAGGCGATTTTGCGAGCGTTGAAGCGCGGAAAGCCGGGCAACTCGGCGCAGGGGGTAAAGGTCATCCAGCCTTCCGGCAACATCGGCTCATAGGGTGGCCCCAGCGCCTCCAACACCCGGCCCATCGCGTAGATGGGGTTGGCATGTGGTTTGAAGTAAAGGGTGTCGCCCCACAGCCGCAGCCAGCCCTGCACCGTGCCCACCGAAATGGTGGCCAGGTTGAGATTGGTCGGCTCGGCCACGATAGCCATGTCAAAATCATGTTCTTGCTGCAACAAATGGCGGATACCCAGCCCGCCAATAATTTCGCCCATCACCGCTGCGATGACCAGTTCGCCGTGCAGCGGAAAATGGCTGCGCCACAGCGTCTCTACGGCGCTCACCAGGGCGGCCAGGCCGGCCTTCATATTCAGGCTGCCCTGCCCGTACAGCCAACCGTCGGTCAGGGCGGCTTCGTAAGGTGGGCGGCTCCAGCTACCGGGCCGGTACACCTCCATTACATCCAGGTGGCCGCACAGTAATATTTTAGGGCCGGGCTGTTTACCCCGCCAGCGGGCAATGGTTTGGTGGCTGTGCCTTTCGGCGTTAGGCAGCGGAACCTGCTGCACCTCAACCGGCAGGCCCACCTCTTGCCAATAACTGCTCAAAAACTGAGCTGCTTCTGTCTCCTGGCCGGTGAGCGAAGGAATCTGTACCAGGTTTTGACCCAAACTCAAAAGACGTGATACGTCCAGGGCATCACTATTAATCGGCATGAGCTTCCTCCCAAGCTCTATTAAGTTTTGATTTACGCAACCGGTAAGAGCAGGCCGCTGCCGATTGTGGTCATCAAAAACCCTGGTATTTGTCCAAAGGCCAGACCATTTTAGGCGCGCTCCATTCAATGTCAAATAAAAGAGCCAATCAAGAGCCGGGAGACCAAATTTTAGACTTTGACACCCGCTTGAGATAATGTTAGAATTAGCCGAATCATCTGCCTACAGCGGCGCGGCCATGTAGGAATATGGTTATAGTGGACAACCTGAAATTTCTAAGGTAATATATAGCCAGCATGTCCTCTCCTTCCTCTACTGCTGCATTTCCTGACATAAACAGAAAGAAAATCCATGACCCAAATTTCCAAGTTATATGTCCTCCTGTGCGGGTTTGAGATTATTCCCAAAACCGTCTCCACCCGTGATCGCGGCAGCCGCTTTGTGATGAGCGAACCCATCTCAGTTTATCTCCTGGAAACGGCCCAGGGCTTGATTCTGGTGGATGCCGGCATCAACAGCACCCTCATCAATGACCCGGAACTGTGCCGGCAATATTTCACCGGCCGAGGCTGGTCTCCGGCCCCGGTAGTTTACCCGGAGCATGAGCTGCTTACCCAGCTTGAGCAGATTGGGGTACGTCCGCAGGATATTGACCACGTCATCCTCACCCACACTCACGCCGACCACACCGGCAATCTCAAGCATTTCCGGCATGCGCAGATTTCAATTCAACGCCTGGAATATGAATTTGCCATGAGCGGCCCCACCTCTCCCGCCTGGATTGAGTCTGACTACAACTTCCCCGATCTGCGCTGGCACATTGTGGAAGGCGATTGGCAGGTAATGCCCGGCCTGGAAGCCATTTTAACGCGCGGCCATACGCCGGGGCACCAATCCCTGGTGGTTGAGTTGCCCTGCAGCGGCGTTCTGGTGCTCACCGCCGACGCCGGTGATTTGTGGGAGAATTACCAGGACGAAGTGCTACCCGGCGAAGCCGTAGACGACGCGGCGGCGCTGGCCAGCATTCGCCGCCTCAAACAGATTGCCCAGGAACGAAATGGGCGGCTCTTTTTGGGCCACGATCCCAATTTTATCCAACAAATTAAACTTGCACCGGAATACTATGATTGAATTTACGATTTACGATTAAATCTGAAATCGTAAATCGTAAATCGTAAATATTTTATGCACTCGCCTTCTGAATCAACTTCTGATGCGGTTTTATCCATTCGCAACCTGCACGTCACTCTGCACCGCGATGGCTACCCGATTCCAGCTTTGCGAGGGGTTGACCTGGACATCGCCTCCGGCGAAATTGTCGCCCTGGTAGGCGAAAGCGGCTCCGGCAAATCAACCCTGGGGCTGGCAATTCAGGGCTTACTGCCCGCCGAGAGCCAGCCGCGCGTGAGCGGCTCGATTCAACTGAACGGCCTGGAACTGGCCGGCGCACCGGCGGAACGCCTGCGCCGGGTACGGCGGCAAAATCTGGGCGCAATTTTTCAAGACCCTATGACCTCGCTCAACCCCAGCATGCGGGTGGGCCGGCAGTTGCGCGAAAGCGCCGGCGACGGCGTCTCCCCGGCGCAGTGGTTGGGCCGGGTTGGCATCCCGCAGCCGGAACAGCGGCTGCACAGTTATCCGCACCAGCTTTCGGGCGGGCAGCGCCAGCGGGTGATGATGGCGATGGCTATGGCCGGTCAACCCAGCCTGATTATTGCCGATGAACCGACCACCGCCCTGGATGTCACCGTTCAGGCCCAGGTGCTGCGGCTCATCCGGCGGCTCTGCCGGGAGTCAAACACGGCCTTTTTGTTTGTAACGCACGATTTGGCGGTAGCGGCTACCCTGGCCGACCGCATTGCGGTGCTGTACGCCGGCCAGGTGGTTGAAATTGGCCCGATTGACCAAATCATGAGCCGGCCGGCCCATCCCTACAGCGCGGCCCTGCTGGAAGCCCGCTTTAGCCTGCACGTTGACAAAAATCGCCAGTTGCCCACCCTGGCTGGCGAGCCTCCCCCGCCGGGGCGCTGGCCGGCCGGCTGCGCTTTTGCGCCGCGCTGCCTGCTGGCCCGGCCGGAGTGCCGGCAAACCCTCCCCGTCCTTGCGCCTGTGAGCCAGCACCAGGGCGCCGCCGCCTGCCTGCGGGCAGACGAGGTTAAAGCCGACCTGTGGCAGCGAGTCGCCCAGCCCTGGCCGGAGGGGCAGCGCCCGGTTGACCGGCCGGTGCTCAAGCTGACAGGGATTCACAAATCTTTCCCGGTGCAGCGCCGCTCTTTTTGGGGCGGGCGGGCCGTGCTCCAGGCTGTGCGCGGGGTTGATTTGCAGGTAGCCGAGGGGGAGTCGGTGGCGCTGGTGGGCGAGAGCGGCTCCGGCAAATCTACCATCCTGCGGATTGCGGCCGGCCTGATCAAACCGGATGCCGGGCAAGTGTGGCTGGCTTCGGCGGAACGGCCCCAAATGGTGTTTCAGGATGCCGTGGCCTCGCTGACGCCCTGGCTGCGGGTGGAAGAATTGGTGGGGGAGCGGCTGCGCTCGCAAGGTTTAAACGCGGTGCAACGTCGCCGCCGGGTGCAAGACACGTTGGAACTGGTGGGACTGCCGCCGCAGGTGGCCGCCGCTGTGCCGGCCGAGCTTTCGGGTGGGCAGTGCCAGCGGGTGGCGATTGCGCGGGCGGTGATTGTCCCGCCCCAACTGCTGTTGTGCGATGAGCCGGTCAGCGCGATGGACGTATCGCTGGCGGCGGCCATTTTGAATCTATTGGTCTCCTTGCAGC
>CAZDMM010000371.1:0-7373 GCA_964505845.1 uncultured Caldilineaceae bacterium | reverse complement strand
CGTGGCGAAACTGAGTTTCGCCACGCAATTGGGTGTCCAAACTGAGTTTGGACACTAGAAAAATTTTTTGTAACCGCTGTTAGACGATAAAAAGTACCCATTTTTAGCGGGGATTAGAAGATGAGGGGATTTTTTACTTTATTTCATCCCCAAATCCCCTAATCCCGGCAATTTTTGCCTCTTGGGCTAGATAGTGTGTAGTTGCAACCTCTTTATTCTCAAACGAATCAAGTCGCCTGGGTCTCAGATGCACCTTCCAGCCTGGTAAAATCGAGCGATTGCAGCGCCACCGCGCCGATGAGCACCAACCCTTCCACGATAAATTGAAGTTCCACGTTCAAGCCGCTGACCACCACAAAATTGATCAAAACGGCAATTAGCAAAACGCCGCCGGCCACCTGGATGAAGGAACCGTGACCGCCGGAGAAGCGCGTCCCCCCCAACAAGGCGGCGGTAATGGAATCCAAATCCGCGCCGCGCCCGATGAAGCGATCCACATAGCCGATGAAGCCGCTAAAAAAGATGCCGGCCAGCATAGCCAGCACGGCGCAGGCAATGAAGGTGAAAATTTTGACCCGAGCCGCCGGGATGCCCGAAAGCAAAGCCATTCTTTCGTTGGCGCCGACCATCATGAAGCGCCGGCCCAAACCGGTGCGGGCCACAAACAGGCTGCCGGCGACCAGCAGCAGTAGCCAAACCAGGGTAGACCAGGGCAGCCCCAGCAGCGTATCCTGACCCAAGGCCCGAATACCTTCGGGAACCGTCCCGCTGACGCTGCCGCGCGTGTAAGCCAGGCGAGCGCCTTCCAGGGTCACAAACATGCCAAAGGTGGCGACAAAAGGGGGAACATGGCGTTTCGTCACCAGCCAGCCATTCACCGTTCCGATGGTTACGGCAATCAGGAACATAATACCCAAACCTATGGCCAGGCCGGGAGCGGTGGCGCTGTTGGGGTCGGCGATGGCGACGGCGGTCAGGCCAATCATAGCCCCCACCGAGAGGTCAATCCCGCCGATGAGCATCACCAGCAGTTGGCCGGTGGTGACGATGCCCAGGATCGAGGCTTTTTTGAGGATATCTTGCAGGTTATTGGGTTGGAAGAAGTTGGGTTCAAAAATAAGGGCCGCCACGAGCAGCCCGATCAGAAACGGCCAGGGGCCAACGAAGTGTAGGCGAGAAATCACTTTGATCAGTGCAGCCACCCCTCCCATCCTTTCCCCCGGTGGACGAGTCGTCAAAAGGGCAACGCCGTCACCACTCTAATGATATTTGACGACCAAATTCGGTAATGTGTTTGGAAGACTGGAGGATTGGAAGGTTGGATGCTGCCTCCGTATCCAGTCTTCCAACCTTCCATCCCTGTGACGATTTTGAAAATCAAAACGCCCTAGAGTCAGAGTGTAACATAAGCGCGGCTGACATGGCAAATTTATGTCAGTTAGAGGCTCTCAGGAATCCTTTTAAAGCACAGCAAAGCAAGCTAACCATTGATCTGATTTCGACAATTATTAGGCATTATATCGATTTAATAGAGAAAGTTTTTGCACCCATCGTTTAGAGCAGGATTTCCAGAATTAAAGGATTTTGATCCTTTAATTCAGATAATCCTGCTCTTTCTGGATGACATAAATCTAATCGGTATAATGACTAGGTACGCCAATGATGCCCTCCGGTGTAGCGGGCTTCTGGTGATAATTAACTCATTGAGGGCCGTTCCCCTACACTCACCACTTGTCGGGAATCCGCCGCGTTATCCGTAGCGAGAGGGCGGCTGTGGCCTCTCTCAAGGGTGCTGCTCAGAAACAGCGCGTAGATTTCCGTAATAATGGCCAGCACAACCCGAGCGCCCAGGGCAAAGGTGACTCCCCATGTGCTCCACAAAAAGCCGGCCAGGATCGGGCCAACGATGTCACCGGCGTCTTCACCTACGGTCATCATACTCATTGTTTCGGCGCGCCGCTGCCGGTCTAAGCTGGAGACATGGGTCATCAGCGAACCCCAGGCGGGCCGGAAAGCCGATTTACCCATATCATCGGCAACTTTGCCGGCGGCCATACCGATAAAGGTTGGAACGAACAAAAAAATGAGTGAGGAGAGCGTGTTGAAAATACTGCGCACCGCCAGCACAAATTTGCGGCTGACGTTATCAGAAATCCAACCAAAAACCGGGCCGGCGACCATGATCGTCAGGGTTGAGATGGAGAAGATGAGTCCGGCTTGAGCTTCAGTCAGACCGGCATAGTCGGTCGCCAGGATGGGGAACAGGCCGGTCATCATCTCCGCGGTCGTGCTAACCAGAAAACCAAAGCCAATGAATGGCATGACAGCCTGCCAGCGACTGAGCAGGGTAGTACTATTGGGTGTCTGGAGGCGAGGCGGTGTGACAACCGCCACCGGGGATGTTTTGGTCTCCGCTTCAGGCGAGCGATCACCTTCCTTGACGTATAGCAGCACTACAATCAGCGGCAGCGCCGAAAGGAGAAAGGCGGCCAGGAAGACCAGCGGATAGTTGGCCGCAGTCAAAGCCAGCAGCAGTCCGGCGAAGGCTTTGCCCAACGAACCGGCCACACTTTTGGCCGTCTGGTACCAGGCAAAGGCCGAGGCAACCGCCTGATTGCCGCCATTTTCGGCAATCAGCGCATTACTTGATGGGTCACGTAGCGAGGTGGCCAGACCATGCGCGGTACGGATAGAATAGAGTTGCCAGGGTGCTCCGACAAAAGCCAACAAGAGTGCCACCAGGCTGCGCAAACTGATAGCGATGATAAAAATTCGCTTTAAACCAAAGCGATCAGCGGCCCAGCCTGTCACCGGCTTCAAGGCAATGGCAACAATGGTGTTGAGCGAAGCCAGCAGGCCAATCTCGGTCAGGCTCAAGCCCAGGTGATGGGCGTACAGGGGCAGAGCGAAACTGACCACCCCAAAGCTGAGGCGTGATAAAAAACCTTCGGCGACTATGGCTGCCAGGGGGAGGTTAATATGCTGTAACTTAGCTCGCATCTATCAACCTCCCGTGGTTGTAGTGAAGGGACAATGGGGCAAACATCTGGATCGGCTGGCTGATTGGATTACCTAACTCTAGGGGTTGTGTCAGCTTCGGGAGGGTATAGCTATACTGCCCAGAAACGTAATCCTCGATGTAATTAGCAATCAAAGATGCAGCATTTGGCACCCCCTTGTAACCGGGGAAATAGTTCAGGTCCACCACCACCGGGCCGGTTGGACTTTCGATGATGTCCAGGCCATAAAGACCAAGACCAAAGGCCCGCCCACACCGGAGGGCGATGTCACGGACCTCGGCGCTCACCGGAACCGGCCGCCCGGCGCGGGTAAAACTGGTTGGCGAGAACTCCTTACGAACGGCAAACACCTCCTCCCCAATAACATAAACCTTCAAATCCTCGCCCGTCCCCGCAATATATTCCTGAATGAGCATCAAATCATCAAACGGCGGCAGGGCGGCCAATTCAGCCGCGTTACGCACCAGGCGGACCCCGGCCCCACGATGGCCGCGATAAGGCTTGATAATCAGCGGCCGTTCCTCAATGAGGGGGCGCAACAAAGCCAGATCGCCCGTAACCCAAGAGCGGGGGGTGGGAACACCCATCGCCCACAGCCGCCGCGCCGCCATAATTTTGTCCTGAGTGGCGATACAGGAAGGATAGGGGTTCAGCAACCAGGCGCCTTGCTGGTGCAGAATGCCGGCCAGGCTCAATGACATCTCCGTGTGTGATTTGAGCAGATACAGGTCGTGTGTGACCTCCAACTGGTCAGGCCGGGTGAGTAATTCTTCGGCGATACCCGCCTCAACCTGGAATCCGCGCTGGGTCAAGAGATCGAAGACCTCGACCAGAACCGGGCTTGGCGCCGGCGGAACCCGCCGGACCAACATAAAATAGAGTTTCATCTTATTGTTTCCTCTCTTGAATCTCTTGTAGTAATCTTTCACGTGTTTCCCGATGAATAAAGATGGGGACGAACATGGTCACCGTTGCGTCGAAATATTCTGTTTCTACTTCTCTGGCAACTTGGACGATGTGGGCCTGGCTCACCTGGCCTCCCAGGTCTCGCCATATCTCCTCGATCAAATGGTCGTTGATGTAGTCATTACCTATAGGGGCGGTGGCTGAAGCGAGTGAAAGGGTCATTTTTGTCATTGCCTCCTTAAGTCAATGATGGGTGTCGCCAGCATCGGCTTATTCAATCTAGGCCCACATCAACTGATCTAGACTTAATAATTGGTTGCCATGATGCCAACCTCGGGTTAAACGACGCCAAACATCAGTCACCAGTCGGCCCAGACCCCGGCGCGGGTCCAGTCCACTGATCTGGCTGAGGGCCGGGCCTGGACCGGCAATCCTGATCTGCTGCTGCAAGTCGGCCGCCGATGGGTCAGCCGGGCTGTCAAAGCAGAGGGCGGCAGCGCTAGCCAGGGCCAGTTTTTCCGGGATGATGCCGGCCGCGGCAGCTAACCGGGCTGCGCCTACCAGCCGTTCTTCCGCCCCCAGTTTACGGCGCGGGTCGCGTCCCACGCGCTCGATGGGGTCATCGAGGGCCGCGTTTTCAAAGCGAGCCACAATCTCTCGCAAATCGTGCTCATCGCCGGCCACTCGTTGCCCATAGCGGCCGACCAGACCATGTTGCCCCTCGGCCATGGCCGCCAGAACTGCGGCTCGGATCTCCGGGTCACGAATGGCGGTGTGAATATAGTGATACCCTTTCAGGTAGCCCAGGTAAGCGGTTGTGGCATGGCCCGCGCTATAGGTATACAGTTTGCGCCGCACCCAGCCGGTATAATCATCCGCGACAACCATACCTTCTATGGCCGGCAGAGAGGCTTTCAGACTGGAACCATCCACCACAAAAGTTGTGGGCGGGTCGCCGATGAAGACTAGCGGCTGGTCTGCGGCAGGATCACCCAGCCGCTGGGTGACAGCCCGGCTAACCAAGGCCCCCGAGAAACCATGTCGCTTTAAAACTGAGTCGGACAGATAGCCACCTACCAGGGTGCGCAGGTAGGGGCCGACATTATCCATATTTTCAAAGGCCAACACGTTGACTGAAGTCTGCCGCCGTTCCAGCCCGGCGGCAATCAGGGGAGCAATCTGGGCCATGTTGCCGGGGCCAACGGCGGTCGCAATTAGATCGGCGTCGGCCAATTCGCCCAAAACTCGCTCAGTTTCGGTAATGGAAACGGCCCGCACACCAGCAACGGTTATTTCGCACCTTTCTGGCCCATTGACGAGCCGAACCTGGTAACGACCCACTCGATTGAGATGGTTGACCAGAACCGCACTGCGGGCCACAAAAAGTACCTGATAACCCGAGGCATGTAATAGTTGCCCGGTTAACCCGCAGCCAATCCGGCCAGGGCCAATGATAACTGCTTTCATATCGCCAGTTCCTTCCTGGAAATTATCTGAAGAGCGGCGGCGGCGGCCGGAGCAGCCCACTCTAGCCCAACAGATACTCTCTCTATTACCGGAAAAAGAGTTTCGCCGCGTATCATCCTTTGGGCGGCAGCGTAAATATAGTCGGCCAGGCGTAAAGCTGCGTTTGGCACACCTTTAAAGCCGGGAAAGCTTGAAATATCCACCACGTAGGCCCGCCCGGCGCTAACCACCACATCTACCCCGTACAGGTCAATGCCAAAGACCTGGCCGCAGCGTTGGGTAATCTCACGGAGTTCCGAGGTGATAGTGAAAGGTTGGCCCACCTTTTCTTCATAGCTACGCGCTGGCCAGGGCCGCCGGACGCCAAAGATTTGACCGCCGATACAGTAAATTTTGTGGTCATAGCCGTCGGGTTGATGGTAGCGCTGGGCAAAGACCGGCTCAGGCCCGGCCGAATCAGCCTTGAGTTGGGCTGCACTGCGGACCACACGAACGCCGCGTCCTTGGGAACCGCGGTAGGGCTTGACCACCAGCGGACCCTCGGCCAGGAGCGGGGCGAGTTGAGCGGGTTGAGCGGCTACATACGTATCCGGAATGGGCGCACCGGCTGCTTGCAAAATTTGCGTGGTGATAATCTTATCCCGCAAAGCGGCTGAAACCGGATACGAATTCAGGATGGTGGCCCCGGCGGCATGCAGGACTCCGGCCAGGCTGAGCGACAGGTCGGTTTTGGTTTTTAAAATATACAAATCGTAATTGGCCCGCACCCGGGCCATATCGGTGAGCTGCTCGTCGGGGCAAATCACATCCACCCAGGCCCCCCATTCCCTGAGGAGTTGGACAACCTCAGGCATAACGGCCCCCTGGTGCGACGGAAGATAACGCTCCATAATAACGCCGATTCTCATGATCCATCTCCTTAAATTGCTGCTTTTGCCTGGCGGGCTTTCGCAATGATGTACTCAGCCAAACTTTCGTTGGCCTGGGGCACGCCGGTATAATTGGGAAAATCATTCACCTCAATGACGACCGGGCCATCAGGGGTTTGGATGCAATCAACTCCATATAAATCCAGGCCGAAAAGGCTGCGACAACGGTCGGCCAGCTTGCGTAACGCCGGGGTGAGCGGCAGAAGTTCGGCTTTTGGGCGGCCCTTTGCTTTGCCGGAGGATTGCCGCCCATTCTGGTGGGGTGAGGGCTTGCGAACTGCCCAGACATTTTCACCGATGCCGTACAACTTCAGATCATAACCATCATTAGGCAAGTAATGCTGCGCCAGGGCTACCGGCTCCGGCCATTTCAACCCGGCCAGCTCGCCGGGAAAGTTGACCACCCGCAGCCCCCGGCAGTTGTCGCCAAAGATGGGCTTAAGGATAAGCGGGTAGGAGGTATCGGAAAGCTGGACAGCCAAATATTCTACCGGCCCAAACAGGGTGCGCGGCGTTGGTAACCCGCCGGCTGCCAGGGTAATGGCCATATCTGCTTTATTGTGAACGGCTGTAACAGCGGCTCGGCGGTTGATAGTGGGTGTTTTACGGACCTCAGCCCAGGCTAATAAGCTAAGGAGCGCCCAACTCCGGCCCCGGGCCACAATCAGGTCAAAATTGTCAAGCCAACTGGGGTTGCCCAGTTCATAGTAGGCCGCCTGCGGGTCAAGCAAGGCCACTCGATGCCCCTGCGCCTGCAAAATGGCGCTCAAGCCGCTCGGCTGAACCTGGGTCAGATAGCGCTGCTCTACCAGAATACCGACATGCATTTGTTCCTTCATACGGCACCTCATTGTTACAAAAAGGCAAGTTGCTATATGTACTGACAGCTTCTTGTTAAAATTATTTAACCTGCACTTTACATTCGTTTAACACATAACATATGCAGTTTGACGGAGGCAAAAATACCTCATAAGAAATGAATATTTTTTCACAACCTACATCAACTACTCCCCACTTTGCGGGTCGAATTGACTTGCCGAAGTAGATTCTC
>CAZDMM010000370.1:0-7377 GCA_964505845.1 uncultured Caldilineaceae bacterium | reverse complement strand
TTTGTGGCCGGCAACGATTTGGTGACCTTCCTCAAGCAGTTCTTTGATTTTGGCTTGAACGGCAAGGTGCAATTAGCTTTCACCTACTTCCAGGAAGAGGTGACCCCCACCATCGCGCCTGAATTTCGGGCCGGGCATTTGTCAACCAATACCTATTTCATGTCGCTCGACTCGCCGGAAAACAAGAAATTTTTGGAGAGCTATGCTCGCGTGGCCGGCAAAGATGCCATTGTCACCAACTTTGGCGAAGGTACTTATGACGCCATCTGGCTGTGGCGCGAGGCGTGCCAAAAAGCCGGCACTTTGGAAACCGAGAAAGTAGTGGACGCTCTCAAAGACCTCAGCTTTAAAGGGCCGCAGGGCGAGGTAAAGATGGATCCCAAAACCCACCACGCTACCGTGCGCTGCCTGATTGGGGAATCCACCGAAGACCCCAACAAATTCAACATTGTGGCTGACCTGGGCATGATCCCGCCCGCTCCGCCCCAGGCGTGTGACGCGGACTCGGTGAAGTAACCTGAGAAGGTCTCTAAAGATTCTTTATCCTCCACTAAGGACATGAAGATCACCAAGAATAAGGTTAAAACTTTGTGTTTCTTCGTGCCCTTCGTGGATTCTATTCTATTCTGTTCGAACTGAAGTTGCAGCGTTTCTAAGTTGTTATGGCAGCATTATTAACCACCTTATTCAACGGTATCAGCCTGGCCTCGGTTCTGATACTAATTTCACTGGGCCTGGCCATCATTTTTGGCCTGCGAGGGGTCATCAACCTGGCGCACGGCGAGTTCTTTATGCTCGGCGCTTATACCGTTTGGCTGACCGAGCACCTGGGGCTGCCGCCGTTTTGGATTGGTTTTGTGCTGGCCCCCTGTGTCACCGGGCTGGTGGGCTGGGGCATCGAGCGCAGTTTTATCCGCTTTCTGTACCACCGCCCCCTTGAAACCTTGCTCGGCACCTGGGGGGTCAGCATAGTGCTGCGGGAGTTGATTCGGATTGTGATTGGCCCGGAACATCGGTACGCCACCCAGCCCATTGTGGGCCAGTGGCAGATGCTAGGTTTTTCGTACCCGCTCTACCGCCTTGCCATTATCGTCTTTACCGCGCTGGTGGTGGGGCTGGTGGCTTACCTGTTTATGCGCACGGATTTTGGCTTATGGGTTAAGGCGACCATCCGGGATCGGGCTATGGCCGAGGCGGTGGGCATCAATACCGCCTGGGTGGATCAACTGGTTTTTATTTTGGGCGCCGCCCTGGCCGGTTTGGCCGGAGCGGTGATGAGTCCGGTGATTGCCATTAATCCCAACATGGGGCTGGATTATTTTGCCCGCACCTTTTTGGTGGTCATCATGGGCGGGATTGGTCAACTGTTGGGGGTGTTAGGCGGCGGGGCGTTGATTGGCATGCTCGAAGCCGGCCTGTCGGCTACGTTAAAGCCGATTGTGGCCCAGGTGATTGTGCTGGCGCTGGCGATTGTGGTGATTCGCCTGCGTCCCCAGGGACTTTTTGGAAAGCTGCCATGAGCCTCAAGACCCCGGATTTATCGGCCGGGCCGGCCTCAGCCTCGGTCCCCTCTGCGACCGCCCTCAGCCGCTGGTGGCCGGGCCGCCGAGGGGTGCTCGCCGGTTATGGCCTGGCGCTGCTGCTGTTGCTGCTCTTTCCCTGGGTTTCCAACTCTTACCAGGTGGGGCTGCTGGCTAAATTTTTAACCTACGCGCTGCTGGCCCTGAGCCTGGATTTGCTGTGGGGGTACACCGGGGTGCTGAACTTTGCTCACGGCCTCTTTTTTGGCCTGGGAGCGTATGCCCTGGCCCTGGTGTTGACCCACTGGGGCGATGTGCCCGGCGCTACCTACCTGGGGCTGCTGCTGGCGATTACTGTGCCGGGGGTGTTGGCCCTACTGCTGGGCTACGCCATGTTTTTTGGGCGAGTGAGCGGCGTCTATTTTGCCATTGTCACCTTTGCCGTCGGTGCGATTTTTCAATCCATCACCATTGTGTGGATTGAGTTTACCGGCGGCCTGAACGGTCTGTACGGCTTTCCTAACCCTCGCCTCGGCATTCCCGGCCGGTGGGAAGTTGAAGTGACGGGGACGCTTTTACCGTACTATCTGATTGTGGGGGTGCTGGCCGGCGTTTATTTTTTGGCGCGGCGTTTGGTTAACTCACCCTTTGGACAAGCTTTGCAGGCCCTCAAAGATAATGAAGACCGGGTGGAGTTTTTAGGTTACCATGTGCCCGGCATCAAATTGATTATTTTTACTATTTCCTGCGCCCTGGCCGGCTTGAGCGGGGCCGTGTATGTGCCGGTCGGCTTTGTGTCCGCCGAAATTATGGGCATCCTTTTTTCCACGGCGGTCATCGTCTGGGTGGCGGTGGGCGGGCGGGGGACGCTCCTGGGGGCGGTATTGGGGGCGCTGGTGGTCAATTATCTACAAACGTTTATGAGCGATGTGTTGGTTTTTTACTGGCTGCTGTTCATCGGCCTGTTCTTTATGGGGGTGGTGATGTTTGTGCCGGATGGATTGGTGGGCCTGCTGCAACGACTCCTGCGCCGGTTAAGCGTCTATTCTTAATTGTTCACGCTAAAGGTGACTGGCACTTGGTCAACCGTAAATTTTGTTAATCTTGTTGTTCTGCTAAAGGCGAAAAGTGCCAGTCACCTGAATAACTACGTCTATTCTTAAGTTAAAATGACGGCTATTTTGGAGATTCAGAATCTAAGCAAGCATTTTGGCGGCCTGTTGGCTATCAATAAGCTCTCCTTGAGTATTGAGGCGGGGGAACTGCGCTGCATTATCGGCCCCAATGGCGCCGGCAAAACGACCCTGTTTGGCCTCATCTCCGGCAAAATTAAGCCGGATGAAGGGCAAATTGTGTTCAAGGGACAGGCGCTCAACCGGCTTTCGACGCAGCAGATTAGCCGGCTGGGCATTGGGCGCAAGTTTCAATCGCCCACCATCTTTGGCAATTTATCGGTGCTGGCTAATTTGCAGGTAGCGGCGCGAGGCAAAGCCTCGTGGGGCGACCTCATCTTTTCACGCGGGCAGAGCATCGCCGGGAGGTTAGAGGACATCTTGGAGACCATCCAACTCACCGAAAAGCGCCGGCAGCCGGCTCAGTCGTTATCGCATGGCGAAAAGCAGTGGTTGGAAATTGGCATGGTCTTAGCCAGCCAGCCCTCGCTGCTGCTGCTGGATGAGCCAACCGCCGGGATGACGCCCGCCGAAACGCATCAAACGGCGCAGTTGATTCGCCACATTTCCGGCCACATGACCACCGTCGTCATCGAGCACGATTTGAAATTTATCCGTGAAATCGGCCAGACCGTGACCGTGCTGCAGCATGGCAGTTTGTTAGCTCAGGGGCCGATTGACGCTATTGCCCAAGACCCCCTGGTGCGCCAGGCGTATTTAGGAACCAGGACCCTGTGATGCTAAGGTTGGAAAAGGCGAGTTTTGGCTACGGGGCCATCCAGATTTGCCATGAGATTGAGCTGGAGATTCAGCCGGGTGAGGTGGTCTGCCTGCTGGGCCGCAACGGCATGGGCAAGACGACCCTCTTGGAGGGGCTGATGGGCCTCAATCAGCAGCAGGGGGGGCGCATCCTGTTCCGGGAGCAAGATATTTCACGGGAGCCGACTCACCGGCGGGCCAAACTGGGGCTGGGCTGGGTGCCCCAGGGCCGGCGCATCTTCCCCGATATTTCGGTGCAGGATAACTTGCGCCTGGGCGCAGTGGCGCAGAGTGGGGCCGGCGCCGCCTTCAGCGAGGTGATTTTTGAGGTTTTTCCCATTTTGCAAAAACGCTTAACCCAAAAAGGCAACACCCTGAGCGGCGGCGAGCAGCAAATGCTGGCTTTTGGCCGGGCGCTGGCCGGCGGGCCGCAATTGATGCTGCTGGATGAACCATCGGAAGGTCTGGCCCCGCTGGTGGTGGATGCCATCGGCGAGCTGATAACCCGCCTCAAGGCGGCCGGCATGACCTTTTTGCTGGCCGAACAAAATTTACCTTTTGCTCTGTCGGTTGCCAACCGGGGTTATGTTTTGGAAAAGGGGCGCATTGTTGACTCCGGCGATGTGGCCGCTTTGCAAGGTCACAAAGTTGTCCGCGATTACCTGATGGTGTAAACGCCGCAATACATTTGTACTATTAGAAACCCGGTTTTCGGCGCTCTATTGATAGCTTGTTGGTCAAAAAGTGACCCATTTTAACTCCAAAAAACCGGGTTTCTACCCAATAATGATTACCTGATGGTGTAGGTGTTGTAACACACTTTGATTAAAGGATGGTACGGTTTATGAAATTTGGCTTTATCCCCACCGAAGGGGGTGCGTATTATCAAGAGTTTTTGGACGAGGCGCTGCTGGGCGAGGAACTGGGCTTCGACTCGGTCTGGCTGGAGGAGCATCACGGCGTCAAAAATCATTATTGGCCCTCACCGCTGGTGGGGCTGGCCGGCGTCGCTACCCGCACCGAGCGGATTCTGCTGGGCACCGATGTGATGGTCATGCCTTTCTATCACCCGGTTCGCGTAGCTGAGGATGTAGCGATGCTCGATATCATGTCGGGGGGGCGCTTTATTTTGGGCGCGGCCATCGGCTACAAGCCTGACGAGTTTGCCCTGTACCAAACCCCGCTGGAAAAACGGGGGGCGCGCTTTGAAGAGTCGTTGCAGCTCATCAAGCTGCTGTGGACGCAGGCAGAGGTTCATTTCAAAGGGGCCTATTATCAGGTGGAGGGACTCAAGATTGAGCCGCGCCCCGTGCGTCAACCGCATCCGCCGCTGTGGCTGGGCGGCTGGGGCGACCTGGCCTTGCAGCGGGCCGCCAGCCTGGGCGACGCCTGGGTTCCCGGCCCGACCGCCAACCTGGACAAGCTGCTGGCGGCGCAGCAGGTGTATCGCCAAAATTTGCAGGCCGCCGGGGTTGACCCGGTATCCAAACCAACCCCGCTCACCCGCGAGGTGGTCATTGCCGAGACGGATGAGAAGGCCCGCCAGGTGGCCGAAAAACATCTGCTTATCAATTATCGAGACGAATACGGCGGCGGCAAGTGGAAGCATCCCCTCATCGGCAGCAGCGACGCCACCCCGGTGGATCAGTTTGAGGCCATCAGCCGGGAACGCTTTTTGGTGGGCAGCCCGGAAACGGTCATCCGCCAACTGCAAAAATTTGAGCAAGCCTTTGGGGTTGACCACCTGATTTGCCGCCTCTTTTTCCCCGGCATCCCGCACGAATTTATTATGAGCGAGCTGCGGCTGCTGGCAAAAGAGGTTATGCCAGCGTTTAGGTAGTTTGAGAATTTACTTTACGCACCACGTTGCGTAGTGCGTGGTGCGTAGTTGTTAACGGAGGGAATATGTCTGCTGATCCCTGGCGTAATCCGGCCCTGTTGATTGTAGACATGCAGAACGATTTTGTGCGCGAGGGCGCGCCGATGGAGGTGCCCGACGCCCGCGCCACCATTCCGCAGCACCAGCAGTTGATTGCCTTTTGCCGCCAGGCGGGAATTCCCATCATCTACACCCGCTTTCTGGCCGGGCCAAAGCGGACGCTGATGTGGGAGTGGTCGCCCCAATTGGAGCCGCCAACCCTGGCCTGCCGGCGTGGGCACCGGCGCTATTACGCCGATATTGACCGCACCCTGGAGTGCGCCGATGTGATTGACGAGCTTTACCCCCAACCCGGTGATGTTGTGGTGGACAAGTACGGCTACGGGGCGTTCCACAGCACCAACCTGGAAGATACGCTGCGCTCGTTGGGGGTGGAGTCGTTGATTCTCACCGGCACGGTGACTCAAATCTGTGTGGAGGAGACGGGCCGGGAGGCTTTTCATCACGGCTACAAGACCACCATGGTCTCGGATGCGGTTTCATCTTATCTGCCGGATCTGCACGCGGCCACCTTAAAAAACTTTGCCTTCAAATTTGGCTGGGTCAAGACGACTGCTGAGGTGTTGGAGGCGTTGGCCGGGCGACGAAAATCAGCATCGTCACCGATGAAATCAGCGCCGACCTGGAAACGGCGATTGAACTGGGCGCAGAGTGGGGCCTGCGGGAGTTTGAGATGCGCGGCTTTTATGCCGAGCGTGTGCCTTACCTGTCAGCCTACCAGGCCGAGCGGCTGGGCAATATTTTGGCCGATTATGGGGCCAGCATCATCGCCATCTCGCCGGGGCTGTTCAAAATTCCCTATCCCCTGGGGCGGCGCGAGGAAGCTTCGCTGGCCTGGCTGGACCAGGGCTTGTTCCAACGCTGGCGCAGCCTGGAGGATGCGGTCAAGTATCATCGGGAGGAGCTTTTGCCTGCCTCGCTGGACTTTGCCCGCTCGCTGGGGGTCAAGCTGATTTTGACCTTTGGTTTCCACCGCAACGGCCAGCCGGCCGGCCCGGCCCCGGATGAAGTGCTGGAAATTTTGCAGGATGCGGCCGACCAGGCTTTGGGGTCGGGGTTGGAACTGGTGGTGGAGGTGGAAGAGGATTTTTGGGCCGACACGGGCGAGCGCACCGCCGCTATGATGGCGGCACTGGCTCACCCGGCTTTGGGCGTCAATTGGGATCCCGGCAACGCCTTTATGGCCGGCGACACGCCCTACCCGGACGGCTATGAGGCGGTGCGGCCCTGGGTGCGCCATGTCCACTTTAAAGATGCAGAGGTGGACAGCCAGGGGCGGCGGCGCTATGCCGCCAACGGCCAAATTGATTGGTCCGGGCAGATTCAGGCGTTGGCCCGCGATGGCTACAGTGGCTATATTTCGGTGGAAACTCACCTGCGCCCCAAGGTCAAAACGGCGCGGGAGGAGTTGGCTAAACTGCGCCGATTGATTAAGAAAGCCTGGGATTGAAATCCCAGGCTAACAGCTAAAGTCGGCTCAAAGCCGACTCGAAAAGCAGGGTTTAGTCCCCAAAGGAGTGCGTTTCAACACACTTGAGGTGTCAGCCCTGAGCTTCAGCTCGGGGTAAGCGATTGAACCTCAAATTGAAGTTTAGGTGATAGGTAGAAAGGAAGACAATGTAATGAATGCAAACAATCTGAAAGGTATCATTCCGGCGGTAATTGTGCCCATGCGCAAAGATTACAGCATTGATTTTGAGGCATATCGCCGCTATCTGGAGTGGGTCATCTCGCAGGGGCCGGTAGGGCTGGCGGTCAATGTGGATACCGGCGAAGGCCCTTATTTGACCCCCGAGGAGCGCAGCCAGGTGATCCGAACCACCAAAGAGGTGGCCGCCGGGCGCTGCTTTATTGTGGCCGGGGTAGGCGGGCCGAGCACCATCTTTGCTGCCAATAACGCCAAGTCGGCCCGCGAGGCCGGGGCCGACGCCCTGCTGGTCTTTCCAACTCCCGCCTTTTTGAATGACCCGCTTGACCCGCGCATTAT
>CAZDMM010000369.1:4517-7380 GCA_964505845.1 uncultured Caldilineaceae bacterium | reverse complement strand
CTCGCTGACCCTCTCAGTCTCTCCCACCGGGAGAGGGGACGCTCAGTTTTCTCCCCTCGCCCTTTGGGAGAGGGGCTGGGGGTGAGGACTCTACCCCACCAGCTTGCGCACCGTCTCCACAATCTGGGTGGCGATGGGCAATACGAGGGGCATCACCGCGGCCAGGTTTTGGGCGGCCTGCCGTAGACTTTCGCCGCTGATTTTGAGCAGAGTTTTGCTCGGTTTTTCCTCGCCGGCGGTTTTTACCAGCAGTTCGGCCGATTGGGCCACCTCCTGGGCTGTCTCGGCCTGCTCCGGCGGGGCCTTTTCCAGGGCCGCGCTCAACTCAGCGATGAGGCGCTGCAGCTCGGCTTTGAGCTGTTCATCCCCGTGCGGCATCGCCCCCACGCTCTGGCTGACGTTATTCAAGGTAGACTTGATGTTGAGGATAGCCCCTCTAAAATCACCGCTCATGTTAAATTGGTCGCCCATGTTGACATCTCCGTGTACAATAATAATCGGCCCGCCCTGGGCCGGGTCGCCCCCGGAAGGGCGCGACCTGGCAGGCCGAGACTCCGGCCGAGGCGTATCGCTCACATAAGGTTGATGCTGCTGGTAGCGGGCCGGGTTTTGGGCTTTGGCCCAGGCCAGCAGCGGCTCAAATAATAAGTTCTGGTCGGCATGATCCATCATCAGGCTGACAAGCTGCTCCTTGCCGGTGCCGTAGCTCAATTGATCGTACACCTCGCGGAACTCCGGCGTATCAAAACAGAAGTTGCGCAGCTCGGTATCGCTGAAGCCTTTGGTCAATAAGGTGCGGATATTGGTCAAGTTATAGTCAGGCATGGCAGGGGGAACCTCCGGTGGGGGTAAGGGATCGGGCGGCGGCTCAACGGGGCCGGGCGGCTCCGCCAGCAGCGGTTGGAGCGCCCGCCGCCACTCTCGCTCGCTCAGCCCGCCGTCCAGATATTGGCGGGTCAAGTATACGGCGTCTTCCAGGGCCTCAATCCGGCGGAGTAGGGCAGGAGGAACCGCCTCCGGGCGGCTGTACTGGCCGGCCTGCTGCCGCAGCCGGGCCAACTCCTGGTAGGTTTGCTGCAAAAACGTGGTGGGGTCAGTCATGGCGAGTCCAGTATCGGTAGGGGCAAGTCTCGCGGTTGCCACCTACGGCCAGGCTGGCGCAAGGCCAGCCCCTACTCCGCTTTGGTTATGGTGAGTCCAGTATAGCACATGTCCAGTGGGGAGACAATGGGAAAATGGAATCTATGCCGTTGCAAAATCGCCCTTTTGATGGTACAGTAATCATTTGGCTCTAAAAACGACCGCCGACGGACGACCGCTGACCGCCGTTGGGTCAAGTGGCGGCCGGCCGTCGGCGGTCAGCGGTTGAGGTTTTAGGTATGACCCAAAAGAAACTCATCATTCGCGGCGCGCGCGAGCACAATCTTAAAAATATCAATCTGGAATTGCCCCGTGACCAGCTTATCGTCATCACCGGGCTGTCGGGCAGCGGCAAGAGCAGCCTGGCCTTTGATACCATCTACGCCGAAGGGCAGCGGCGCTACGTGGAAAGCCTGTCGGCCTATGCCCGCCAATTTTTGGGGCAGATGGACAAACCGGATGTAGACCAGATTGAGGGCCTCAGCCCGGCCATCTCTATTGACCAGAAGGGGGCCAGCCACAACCCGCGCTCCACCGTCGGCACGGTGACAGAGATTTACGATTACCTGCGGCTGCTGTATGCTCGCATCGGCACGCCGCATTGTCCCAACTGCGGCCGGGAGGTCAACATTCAGACCACCCAACAAATTGTGGACGCCATTCTGGACAAGCCGGAGGGCAGCCGGATCATGATTTTGGCCCCGCTGGTGCGGGAACGCAAAGGGGAGCACAAGGCCGTGTTTGAGGACATCCGTAAGGCCGGCTTTGTGCGGGTTCGTGTAGATGGCATCATCGCCGATTTAGAGGAGGATTTCAACCTTGACCCCCACAAAAACCACACCATCGAGGCGGTGGTGGATCGGCTGGTCATTCGCCCCAACGGGCAGGGGAGTGATGATGCAGCCCGCCTGGCCGACTCGGTGGAGACGGCTCTCAAGCTGGGCAACGGGGCGCTGACCGTCCACGATGTGACCGACCCCAACAAGCCCTGGGATCGCCTGTTTAGCGAGCATTTTGCCTGTGTATTTTGCGGTACCAACCTGCCGGAAATCGAGCCGCGCACCTTCAGCTTTAACAGCCCGCACGGGGCCTGCCCGGTCTGCGGCGGCTTGGGGGTCAAACAAGAACTCAACCCCGACCTGATCTTGAACCTAGATAAAAGCCTGGCCGGGGGCGCAATCCGGCCCTGGGCCAGGCTAATGCACGGCCAGAAAGATGGCTACTATGCTCAACTGGTGGCCGCCGTAGCCGACCATTACCAACTGCCGCTGCATGTACCGATGGGCACGTTCAGCCCCAAGCAGCGCGATATCATTCTGTACGGCGGCAAGGCCGGCGACCAGATTACCCTGCGCTATAGCAATGCCGAAGGCGACCAGCGCAGCTACGCCACCGCCTACGAGGGCGTCATTCCCCAATTGCAGCGGCGTTATAAAGAAGCGGCCAACGCCAACAACACGCATGTGACCGGTGAAATCGAGCAGTATATGTCTACCCGCACCTGTCCGGCCTGCGGGGGGCATCGCTTGCGCCCCGAAGCCCTGGCCGTGACCATCGCCGGGTTGGGGATTCATCAGGTGAGCAACCTGGCCGTGACCGAGGCGCTGGCCTGGTTCCAAGAGCTGGAAAGCGGGGAGACGAGGAGCACGCTTTACGCGCCTTCGGCGGGAGTAGGGGAGCAAGGGAGCGGGGGAGACGGGAGTGCAAAGCGTAGCTTTGCTGA
>CAZDMM010000369.1:0-4417 GCA_964505845.1 uncultured Caldilineaceae bacterium | reverse complement strand
GAGTAGGGGAGCAAGGGAGCGGGGGAGACGGGAGTGCAAAGCGTAGCTTTGCTGATAATGGCGACTCGGCCATCGGCGGTCAGCAGCCGGCGGTCGCTTTGAGCGAGCGCCAACGTCTGATTGCGGCTCAAATCCTCAAAGAGATTACCGGCCGGCTGCAATTTATGAGGGATGTGGGCCTGGATTATCTCACCTTAAGCCGGGCGGCCACGACCCTGTCCGGCGGCGAATCGCAGCGCATCCGGCTGGCCACCCAGATTGGCTCGCAGTTGATGGGCTGCCTCTACATTTTGGACGAACCCAGCATCGGGCTGCACCAGCGCGATAACCAGCGGCTGATCGAGACGCTGCGCGGCATGCGCGACCTGGGCAACACCGTTTTGGTGGTGGAACACGACGAGGATACCATCCGCAGCGCCGATTGGCTGGTGGAGATGGGACCGGGTGCGGGCAAATATGGCGGCGAGGTGGTCTGGTCGGCCGACCGGGCCAGCTTTTTGACCGAAAGCAACTCGCTGACCGCTCAATTTTTGCGCGGCGAGAAGCGCATCGAGCTGCCTCCGGTACGGCGCTCCGGCAACGGCAAAGAGATTGTGGTGCGCGGGGCCAGGGAAAACAACCTCAAAAATCTGGAGGTGCGCTTTCCACTGGGCAAATTGGTCTGCGTGACCGGCGTCAGCGGCAGCGGCAAAAGCACCCTGGTGGTGGACATCCTGTACAACAAGCTGGCCCAACTGATGTACCGCGCCACCACGCCGCCGGGTCGCCACGATAGCCTGAGCGGGATTGAACATATTGACAAGGTGATTGACATTGACCAAAGCCCCATCGGGCGGACGCCGCGCAGCAACCCGGCCACCTACACCGATTTGTTTGGGCCGCTGCGGGAACTCTACGCCAGCATGCCGGAGAGCAAGCTGCGTGGTTACAAGGCGGGCCGCTTCAGCTTCAACGTCAAAGGCGGTCGCTGCGAAGCCTGCGAGGGGGACGGCATCATCAAAATTGAGATGCAATTTTTGCCGGATGTTTACGTGCCGTGCGAAGTGTGTCACGGCCAACGCTACAACCGGGAGACGCTGCAAATCAAATACAAAGGCAAAAATATCACCGAGGCGCTCAATATGACGGTAGCCGAGGGGCTGGACTTTTTCTCCAATATCCCCGCCATCCGCAACAAACTGGAAACACTGTACGCTGTGGGACTGGGCTATGTGACGCTGGGGCAACCGGCCAACACCCTCTCCGGCGGCGAAGCGCAGCGTATCAAGCTGTCCAAAGAGTTGAGTCGCCGTTCTACCGGCAAAACCTTGTACATCCTGGATGAACCGACCACCGGCCTGCACTTTGCCGATATTCAACGCCTGTTGGATGTGTTGCAGCGTTTGGTGGATGGGGGCAACACCGTCATCGTTATCGAGCACAACCTGGATGTGATCAAATGCGCCGATTGGGTGATTGATATTGGCCCGGAAGGGGGGGAAGGGGGAGGGCAGATTGTCGCCGCCGGCACGCCGGAGCAGGTGGCCTCACACCCAGGCAGTTACACCGGGCGGTGGTTGAAGCGGGTACTGTAGAAGTTGAGGAGCTAAACTTGTCAACCCGGTTAAAGGTTCGTATAATTTGACTTATACGAACCACATTTTTACGGGGTACAAATCATTTCTAGTGTGCCTTTAGCTGGGTTTTGCCAGTCTCATCTCAGCTAAAGCTTCGACTCTACTCAGCCTCGTGTCATTGCGAGCCGCAGGCGAAGCAATCCCTCTACCACGGATACGGAGATTGCTTCGGGCGCAAAACGCCCTCGCAATGACATGCCTGAGCAGTTTTTGGTAAGACAAACTTTTTGGATACTTCTACTATACGAAGGGTAAAAATGAGTAGCGATAACCCAGATGAACCTACTTTCAAAAGCGAAATATTGGTCTTTCTAAAAACGGCCGGCGGCGGCCAGTCGGCGCATACGCAGATGACGTATCGCAACGGCCTGGCTCGTTTTTTGACTTACCTGGAAAAAACGCAGCATTGGAGCGCCGATACACCGGTCAGTTTACTTTCGCCGGAGATAGTCCAGGAATTTCCGGCCTGGTTGGCCAGGCAAACCTACCAGCGCACCCAGCTTACCGCCCCCTCTCCCCTATCGGAAAGCACTCGCAGCCTGTATTTGCTGGCGGCGACTCGTTTTTTGCGTTTTCTGGTTTTGCGCAAACGTTTGCCATCCTTTGATTATGCCGAGTACAACCGTATCAAAGATGAGTTAGCGCAGGCCACCAATATCAAAGACCGCCCGGTGGAGCAAAAGATCCCCTCTCAGGAGGTCGTAATGGCAATGATTGAGGCAGCTCAACTTCCACCTGAGATTTCCGGTGAAACTCCTCCCGATCAGCGCCGCCGCTTGACTCTCATCTGGCAGCGCAACCTGGCCATCATCCTGGCCCTCAAATCATCCGGGATGCGGGTGAGCGAGCTGGTTAAGCTCAGGCGAGAACACCTGGATTACAGCCACCAGGGGGCCTGGGTGACCGGCAAAGGGCGCAAAACCCGCTTTGTGGCTTTTGATGATGGGGCCTGGGCGGCCATCCAATCCTATCTGGAACAGCGTCACGATGAATCATTGCTGACAGTATTGAATAAGCATCCCCTCTTTTGCCGTCACGACCGGGGGGTGCGTTCCGAAGCCCGGCTGCCGGTTTCGGTGCGCACCATTCAATACTTGATCAAAGAGTTGGCCGAAAAGGCTAACGTGGCCCACCGTTTTAACCTGTCGCCCCACTCCTTGCGGCACTATTTTGCCGATGGGTTGTTGAGCTATACCAGCAACCTGGCCCTGGTGCAGGAGGCGCTGGGCCATCAAGACCCCAAAACGACGCGAATCTACACCAAGATCAAGGTGGAGGAAATTGCCCAAAGTGTACGGGGTATGTCAAACAAAAAGTCTGAGTGAGAGTGTGTAAATTGTAATTCTGCAATGCAATGAGTGCTGATTTTGCATTGTAATTTTAAGCCATTTATCATACCCCAAGTGGAGGCGTATGGCAGGGTGTGGATAGCCGGCGCCCTGCCTCATTTTGCAAAATCATTGACCAACAGTCCGTTTTGTGGTAAGATAGAAAGTGGTATTTTTCACGAATATTCGTTTAACTTCAGCCTATTCTACCGTTAGCAGTATATCCTATTCCCTTGGTTAACTCCTCCAAAACGGTTATACACCAGTATCCGTGCTCAAACTCTTCCTGGCTTCTTTAGCTTTGCCAAATAAATAATAACCACCTGTCCACGCCACTGACGAAACAGTCTGCCTCCTTTAACCCCTGCCCTGCCCGCCTGCTGAAAGGCCTGTTAGCCGGTGACACCCGGCGTAGAAAGAGGTCGGGGGGCCTCTCTCGGTAACGCCACAGTTGATTTTACGCTGTTTTGGCTCAAGAAGAGGCCCTTATGCCTGATCGTGAAAGATTGCCAGGCAATCGTACCGATAGTGACCAGGAAAAGACGGCTCCCGACAAAAGCGCCAGTGCCGCGCCGGCCATCTCCCTCCCCAAGGGCGGCGGCGCAATCCGCGGCATCGGCGAAAAGTTCGCCGCCAACCCGGTGACGGGCGCCGGCTCGATGAGCGTGCCCATTGCCACCAGTCCCGGTCGCTCCGGCTTTGGCCCGCAGCTTTCGCTCTCGTATGACTCCGGCGTGGGCAACGGGCCGTTTGGCTTTGGCTGGAGTCTTTCGCTCCCCGCCATCACCCGCAAAACAGACAAGGGCCTCCCCCAGTATCGGGATGCCGACGAGTCGGACGTCTTTATCCTCTCCGGCGCGGAAGACCTGGTACCGGCGCTGGTCGAAATCGAGGGGCAATGGCAACGTGAGACGCTGACCCCACGCCTTGTGGAGGGGCAGGCGTATCAAATCCAACGCTACCGCCCGCGTATCGAAGGACTCTTCGCCCGCATCGAACGCTGGACGAACCAAACTGATCCCCAGGATACATTCTGGCGCTCCATCTCCCGGGACAACATCACCACCTGGTATGGCAAGACCGGCAACAGCCGCATCGCCGATCCCTCCGATCCATCGCGTGTCTTTAGTTGGTTGATCTGCGAAAGCCACGATGACAAGGGCAACGTCATAAGCTACAAGTACAAAGAAGAGGATTCGAGCGAGGTCAACCGCGCCCAAGCCCACGAACGCAATCGTGACGATCAGACCCGCTCAGCCAACCGTTATCTGAAACGGATCTATTACGGCAACCTTACGCCCTATTTCCCACAATCAATCCTGGAACAGCCGCCTGCCGCGCCGGAAGAATGGCTGTTTGAGGTAGTCTTTGACTACGGGGAACACGACCAGGCTGCCCCAGCGCCCAACGACGCCGGCGTCTGGCCCTGCCGCACTGACCCCGTTTCCTCGTACCGGGCCGGGTGTGAGGTGC
>CAZDMM010000368.1:0-7406 GCA_964505845.1 uncultured Caldilineaceae bacterium | reverse complement strand
GCTGAAGAGTGTTTGTAGCCGTCATTGTTTGAATGGAGTAATTCCATTAGATTGAACCGCTGCCAAGCGGTATCATTCGATGAAGACGGATCATAACGCACCACACCAACGTCCGAAACGGCAAACCAGAAAATTCCCGTCGAGGTTTCACAGATAGACGTTACCCAACTGTCCTTTAATTCCTCGAAGCCCTGCCAGTTTTGACCATCATATACACGTGCGCCTGCTCTGGTACCAGCCCAAAGACGCTCTTGCTTATCTCGATAAAGGTTGAAGATCGTGTTATCGCCCAACCCATCGCTGGCAGTGAAAGTGCGCCAGTGCTGATGCCCTTCCGTAAAATCATAGCGACTCAAACCACTACCGCTAAAGGGCCACCCGCCGGTGCCAAACCAGAGGGTGGTATCACTGTCGGCCACAATAGCCCTAACATTGTTTTCGGCCAGACCGTTTTCTGAGGTATATTTTTGTTGCTGGTCAGGATCATCCCTGTTCCAGCGCATCAGGCCACCTTTCCCGCCGGTCCATACATAATCACCCGCGACTGTTATGGCGTTAGCCTCGATATCGTCACCATCGGTAAAGCTTTGGAAGGTATAGCCATAGCCGGGCGGCGACCATTGAGCACGCTCGTGTTTGCCATTAGGTCCGGTCAATTGAAGGGGCGACATTTTTCCGGCCGCGTCAATGAGGTAAAGAAGTGCCGTCGTATTATCCTGATTGTGCTTCTCAAAGATCAGGCGCTGCGAATCAGGCGACCAGGTGGGGAATCTGTCACTTGTCTCTTGATTCGTCAAGCGGCGCTGGCTACTGCCGTCGGCATTCATGACATAGATTTCGTCATTACCGTCTCGGTTAGACTGAAAGGCAATTGAGCGCCCATCGGGCGACCAGGCTGGCGCACCGTCCCAAGCCGGATTTTGGCTGAGATTGACTGGATTCGACCCATCAGCATTCATAACGTAGACTTCTTCATTGCCCTCCCCTTCGCGGCCGGTTTCGAAGACAATCCGGCTGCCATCCGGCGACCAAGAGGGAGTAAAATCGGCCACGTCGTTGTTAGTCAGTTGAGTAATATTGGTTCCGTCGGCGTCCATCACGTAAATTTCCCACTTCCACTCAGGACCCGCCATAAAGACGATACGAGAGCTATCAGGTGACCATCGTGGTTGGAATCCAGCCGGAAGACGGATAAGATTACTCCCATCCAAATTCATCTTATAGATAGCCCAACCGTCCTCCCGGTCAGAGCCGAAAATGATTTGACGTCCATCCGGCGACCAGGCCGGATCAAAATCCTTGGCGGTGTTATTGGTCAGGTTGATCGGATTTGCTCCATTGATGTCCATCACATAGATGTCATAGTCGCCATCCCGGTCGGAAGCAAAGAGAACCCGCTGCACAGGCGGGATGGGAGGCGTGACTATCCGCCAATTGAGCTTAACGTACTGTTCCCAGCCATACTCGTAATATTCTAACCGGAAGGTATGATTACCAGACTCAAGATTCTTTTCGATGGCATAGGTTCCCGGGCCGCCATGCCATTCGTCCAGCACTTTTGCCTCGTCAATAAAGAAGCGGACGCCATCGTCTACCGCCAAATCAAAATGGTAATAACCTGCTTCAGTCAGGGTGAGGGTGTAAGTCATGATTGCTCCAAAGTTGATCACGGGAATTTCCGGGGCAGTCATCCCAAAATCGAGAAATGGACCGGGTAGGGTGGTGGTCCACAACGGTGAGCCTTGTAGGGTGGGCGTCGGGAAAAAAGCAACTTGCCATTGCCCAGGCAACAACTCAGTGGCAAGGCTGGTTTCAGGAGGGGGATACCAGAATTCAAGAGCACCTTCAACCTCCGCCGGATTGGCATAGTCTATACGGATTTCATGATTTCCTGCGACTAGTTGACGACAGACGGATTCAACCTCTCCCCAATCCTCGGTTTTCTGAGCAGGCTGAAGCTCTTGTTCATCAACCGAAATAGTGACTTCATTCTTATACTTCCAATAAAAACAATATTCACTCTCTTGGGGAAAATGGATGCGCCGGACAAACCGAGCCGTCCAGCCGCCAGTTGAGTCGTCAACAGGAGGATTCCACCACTCTTGAAAGAGGTAGGTAGTAGTAATTTCTTGGGTAACCATAGGTTCCCCTTTCCAGGTGGTGTTGGCCCAAAAGTCGGCCAGCCAACGGTTGGTCGGAGCGCCTCTAATTAAGCTGATAGCGGAATCAAAAACGATAACTTGGTCTTGGTCGGTAGGCAGTTCTTTAAAGGAGTCCGGACCAAGACTCTGCAAATATTTCTCGGCATCACTGTCTTTCTTGACTGCCAAAACCAGAAATTTGAACTTTTCCCCAAGGCTACGCGTGTCTCTATACCCAAAATAGGCGGTGAGTTGCCATTCGCCCTGATTTTTATCCAACGGGAAGGAGTCATCTACCCAATAGTTATCACTTTCGGATTGTACAAGGCCCCACAATCGCCAATCAGAACCCAGGTTACGATAGGTTCCAGATATCTCCTCCGTTTGTTCGACCCAATCACCCTCTTGGTGGCTGTCAACGGTGATGGCAGGAGTGATTGCAGGGCCAGTTAATATCCACCAAACAACTGCGCAAATAATGATGATACTGATACTTACCCCAGCAATTCTTGACTTAAAAATTGATGGGCAGCCATCTTTTGAACCCAAGTCAGAATTCGGAGATTCTTTCTGAATTGGGACGGGCTTTGGGATTTCTCTTGCGGCTTGGGCTAATTCCTCTATGAACTCACCCCCACTAGAATAGCGGTCGGCAGGATTTTTGGCCAGCATCTTTAACAGGACGGTTTCAACTGCCTCCGGCAGGTCAGGCCGTAGGTCCCGTGGGGGAGGCGGCGGGTCGTACACCTGGGCGTGCAACGTAGCCGGAGTATTGCCGGGAAAGGGTACCCGCCCGGTCAGCAGTTCGTAAGCCACGATGCCCAAGGCGTACCGATCGGTGGCCGGACCAATCTCGGCCACCCGGTTTGGGTCGGCCTGCTCTGGGGCCATATACCGTGGTGTGCCGATGATGGTACCCTGCGAAGTCAACCCCGTGTCTCCAGCCAGGGCTTTGACCAGGCCAAAATCGGTCAGGGTAGCCTGAACATCGGCACCGTTTTCCTCGATGATGATATTGGCTGGCTTGACATCACGGTGAATGACTCCCTGAGCGTGGGCGTAGTCCAAGGCACTGGCAAGCTGGGCCAGGATGGGCAGAGCGCGAACCAGCGGCAGGGGGCCAATGGCCTCGAGCCAGGTCCGTAGGGAGTGGCCTGGCAAGTAGGTCATAGCCAAATAGGGTTGACCACTGGCTTGGCCTACCTCATAAATAGTGACGATATGGGGATGGCGTAGCCGGGCCGCTAGGCGGGCCTCGCGCTGAAAGCGGCTGACGACACTAGGATCGTTGCCCCAATAAGGGTGAAGCACCTTGAGCGCAACCACACGGTC
The DNA here is from genome assembly GCA_964505845.1 of uncultured Caldilineaceae bacterium. Classification (GTDB taxonomy): domain Bacteria; phylum Chloroflexota; class Anaerolineae; order 4572-78; family J111; genus DSQQ01. The sequence continues at coordinate 3,933 of CAZDMM010000368.1, read as the reverse complement.
AAGTTCTGGGTCGCGGGCTTGATACACGATAGCAAAACCGCCTCGACCCAGTTCTTGGATAATTTCGTATTTGCCGATAGTTTGTGCAGGAGTCATGGGACACCTCGGCCAGTGAAACGTGCCAGAACTAGGGGGTATAATATCACCCATTGGTTTGACCGGACGGTGCTACTGTGCTAAGATGTCTACATCAAAAGAATCCAGACCGAGTAGTGATAGCTTGGTCAAACCAAATTCAAGATAAGACCCCAGGGCGCCAACCAATAGGGGTCTTTTCTTATTGTACATTTTATCACATTTCCCCCACCTTTTCAACGGTAAAAAAGATCGTCAATGGCAAGCCCCGCTGCCGTGGCGGTTGAGCGAGGCCGACCAGCAGGCTGGTTATCACTATCGGCTCTCCCTGTGGCAAGTCGAATTCAGCCGGACCCAGGTCTTCGCTGACCCGGTACGCGGACGGCAGTGGTTTGAAGCGGTCATCCGAGACAATCTGGATGTGGGGCGGCCCGACCGGATCCAACTCGTTTTTGAACGTCGGGTGACCAAACAGACCCCCGGTTACTTTCGCCCCCAAGTGGTTCAGGACGGGGTTAATCCCAGTCTGCACGCTTATTACAAAACGACCCACGTCAAACAGTATTTTAAGGAACAACGGGCCTTGCGCACCGAAACCACCCTCAATAACAGTCAAGATTTTGGGATTGGCAAAGACCTGTCCAATTTGTCCTTTTTGCGACATAGTCCATAAATTATGTGCTTAAGCCAAGGGCTTGAGCCGAGAAAGGCAGGGAAGGCCAAGCCGATAGCAACAAATTAACCAATTGTAACCAGGGGATGCCCAAGAAGTCGGCTCCAGCTAGTTCCAAGGGTGACAGGCCAGCCCGTTTAGCACCCTTGAGAAAGCGCCAACAGTTGCGGGTAATGGCCCAAGCATTGACAGTGGCCAGGCCGCTGTGGTCAGCGTGAAAGGTCTACATCTTGTCCAACTTGCAGTTGAGGAATTTGAGACATTGATCCAGGGCGGTGGTAACAACCGCTAGGCGCTGGTCGGTGGTCCAGGCTTGAAACAGGGCTTGTTTGTCAACCAGGGACTGTTTGCGGGAAGCCAACGGTTCCTGGTCAAAGGCTTCCGGCAACTGGTTGAGGGCCTATTGATATTGCTCAGGCGTGGGTGCTTTCAACACCCGCCAGAAAGCGGCCCGAATGGCCAATTCTTCAGTTTCGGAAACTGGCTGACCGGCTTTCTTTCTTTGGCGTTTATAGGTGGCTAAATGCTGGCCCAACTTGAGCAGGGCGTGGAAATGGCACTCGACCAGGGTGATGCTTTCAAAGGATGCCCGCAAGGCATTTTGGGCGGGCTGCCAGCCATCGACGGTGGCCCCGCTCAGGTCAGCCAGACGGTTGCTGAGAGCCTTGAATCGCTCTAAACTGGGGTCAGGTCGGCTTCAGAAACACTCTGGAGGTAGTCTACCCCCCAAATTAGGGCTTCTTTGGGAGCATAGACCAGCGGAATATAGCTTTTTTGGCCGCACTGTTGGGCGTGTTTCTCATCTTCGATGATGATGTCGGGTGGTTCAACGCCCAAGGCCAGGTTCAATTGAGCCGGAGAAAGTTGGCCCAGCCACTGCACCAGCCGCCATAAGACCAAGGGGGCAATGGTCTGGTCCTGATTGGCTTCAAGCGCGACCCAGGTACCCGCCTGGTGCTGATCCAAGCCCAGGGTTTGACTGATGCCGGCCATCGGGTAGCTATCTTCGGTGATGAACAACAAGGTCAGCAGCTTTTCGGTCGCGTCTGTCTCGTAGCGTTTGTAGCGAATAATGAAGGACGGTTGAACTGAGAAGACCGCCCCGCACTCCAAACATCTGACCCGATAAATGACCACCGCCGAGGGCTGGCCGGTAAAGTGTTTAGCCCAGCGGGTGTAGCTATCGTGATGGGTGAACTGTAACCGCCGCGGGCAACCGGCCTCGTGTTCGGTCGCCAGACAGCCCCAATTGAGACTGTCAGCAATTTCGACTTGGCGGATCAGGGCTTTCAATCCGGCTTCGCTTAAATAGTTCGTTTCATATTCGGCCAAGGTGTTACCCAGATGTAATGTGATCGTTCGATTTTGACGTTTAGGCTTGGTTTCAGCTATAGTCATGGTGGGCGTTCTCCTTCAGTTGGTTTAGATCTGTTCAATCCAAATTATACTGAAGGAAACGCCTTCCTCGCTTCAAGCCTCTGTCAAGCACATAATTTAGAGACTATGTTAAAAAATTTAAGGGCGGCGCCTCTACCACCGTTACCACTTTGGCCGAGGGGTGGTAGAGATGATTGAGTTCTTTTTTGAAATCAATCTTGTTCATACTGCGCCACCTCCTAAAAACCTCTTATTTATCGGGGTGGGATGCTGACTTGCAGGGTGTAATTTATGGCGCTGCCATCCGGCGTGCTGACGGCAATAAAATAATCCTGGGTTAGGGGCAGAACGCCGCTCCAGCGGGTCGAACCGGCTCCGGCTGATTTGAGCACCTCACCATTAGCCCCACTGATGGAGAACAGCGTCTGTCCCCAGGCCGGAATCACCTCAACGGTCATGGTTTGGCCGGCCTGGGCGGTTAAAATATAGGAGCCTATGCCGTTTGGGGGCAGGCTGTCCCACAGGGTGGCGCTGCTGCTGCCCGGTTCAAATTGAATCCGCCGGGCTGTGGGTTGGTCGCTAATGATTGGCAGGTTGTTAATGGGCACAGAGGTGTTAAGGTAACGGGCCAGCACCCAGCCGGTGTAGGTGGGCATACCCTGGCCCGGATAACCACCCCACTCGACCTTGAGCCAATCGCCGGCGCTGGTGCGCCCCAACAATTTGACCGACTGCCCGCCGCTCAATTGGCCTGCAATATTGAAGCCGAAGCCGGGGCCGGAGCGCACATTGAGCCTGGGGACGGCCACCAGCCCGGTCAAGTTATTGGGCGGCGGCGGGGCGCCGCCATCGGTCACAGGCAGTTGGAATATCGGCACACTGCTCCAAACATAGCGAGCCAACACCCAGCCGGTTGGTATAGCAAAGGTGGGATAGGGGCTGGAAACCTGGATTTGCAGCCACTTGCCGTCGCTGCTGCGACCAAGCAAGGGGGCATGGTCGCCCCACCCTAAGGTAGCGATAACATTATACCCCAACCCAGGGCCGCCGCGCACGTTAAGCTGGTTAACCGCTACCGTAGCCGTTGGGCTGACAGGTAGTGGAGATGGGGGAGTCCCCCCATTGATGATAGGCAAATCATTGATACTACCCGAACCAATTTCAACATAGCGAGCCATAACCCAGCCTTCTTGCCCGATCGGCGGCAGGCGGACTTGTAACCAGCCGTTATCGGCGGTGCGACCGGTCAAGCTGAGTGTATCATTACCATAAACCATGCTGATGACGTTGTAGTTCAGGCCGGGGCCGGAACGAACATTCAACTGTCCGGCTCGCACATAACCGACCGGGCCAACCGGCGGGGCGGCCCAGGCCCGGTCACCGCCGGCATAGAAAAAAAGCACCAAACCCAATAAAATCAACCAGAAATATTTGTTCCTTAAGCGTAACATGCTGTGCCTCCTGTGGCTGTAAATTTATTTTTTAAGGTACAAGAGTGAGTCAAATCGTCTTGAATTAGACGTTTCCGGTTTGGCCGAAGTTCCGCAAAGTGGCTTACAAATTTATCAACAGTTCCATCTTAACAGAATATTAAACAAAAGTGATGACAGAACTCCGGCGATCAGCCAACTTTTGCCCCACAACCAAAGAGAATCTATTTTTTGACTACCCAGGTCACAAAAGTTAAGGGTATTTATTCAGCAGAAACTGCCAAAACCGAAAACTTTTTGCCGGGATTAGGAGATGCGATGCGGGGGATTTTATCTAAAAATTTCATCCCCTAACCCATAGGGCAAGTGTCCCCAAAT
>CAZDMM010000367.1:1222-7417 GCA_964505845.1 uncultured Caldilineaceae bacterium | reverse complement strand
CTCGTCACCGCCCTGGTTTTTTATGCCTTTTGGCGCGGCTGGCAGGATAAATCCTACCGCTGGTTTGGTCTGGCTGGCCTGGCCCTGGGGGTGAGCCAGTACACCTACCTGGCGGCGCGGGCGCTGCCCCTGGTTTTTGCCTTGTTTGCCCTGGCCTGGACTGCCTTCACCTGGTTTAAGCATCGCCAATCTCCCAATTACCACTTACCCACCCTCTGGCTTGGTCTCAGCCTGATGGCGCTGCTGGCAGTGCTGGTATTTGCTCCGCTGGGCTGGCTGTTTTACCAGAACCCGGCCCTGTTCTCAGCCCGCACCGGCGACGTGCTCTTTACCCCCGATACCCCGGCGGAACTGGCCCAGCATCTCACCGAGGCCCTGCGTCTGTTCCTTGACGGCGGCGACCCCAACTGGCGGCATCATTTGCCGGGCCGGCCTATGCTGGGCTGGCTGGGCTGGCTCGGTTTCTGGCCGGGACTTTTTCTGTGCCTGCGTTATGTGCGCCGGCCCGGACCGCTGTTCCTCCTGGTCGCCCTGCTCACGCTCTACCTGCCGGCCTTGTTCGCCGTGCCGCCGGTTCACGCCCTGCGCCTTTCGGCCCTGCTGCCGGTTTATTATCCGATTTTCGCCTGGGGGTTGATTTGGGTGTCAGGTGTCGGGTGTCAAGCCTCAAGTGTCACATGTCAAATGCCACGCACCACGCACCAGAGCCAGCGCAAAGCCCCCCTTGTGGGAAGGCCCCCTGGCGGCGCATCACGTGTCATTCCCGTCGTGCTCATTACTGTAATGGTCATCGAAACCGGTTTGACTTATTTTGACTACTTCGAGCGTTGGGCTACTGCCGAGGAGACCTATGTGGAGTACAACGGCCCTTTGGTAGATCTGGTGCATGACCTGGTGCAGCAGACCAACCGGGAAGCGGTCATTATTCCCTTTCAACTTTACGTCCACCCGACCACCCGTTACCTGCTGCACGATAGTTTTACCGAGGCGGCGAGTCCGCCTGACCTGGCCGGCCCGGCCCAGTTGGTCACGCTGCCCGATGCGTTTAAGGTGCTCAACGTGGCCAATATCCCCGGCATGCCGGCCTGGGTCTGGCTGGGGCGGGGCGTGGTCTACGTGTCTCGACCGCCGCGCCTGGCCGAACAAAATTTTTTAAAGCAGCTTACCGGCGGCAGCCCGGCCCAGATTTACCGTGACCGTTTTGGCCGGGAGTTGGCCCCGGCCTGGGAGCTGCCAGAGGTGGAACCGCTGGCAGCGATGTTTACCCAAACCACCCCGGAAAGAAGCATCAACCTGACCTGGGCCGGACAGGTGCAGCTTCAAGGCTACGACGTCATCCCGCCGGTGGTGCAGCCCGGCCAGCCCTTGACGCTCAATCTGTACTGGCGCAGCCTCACCGACGCCACCTTTGACGAGCGCCTTTTTTTGCAGTTGATTGACGCCCAGGGCCAACCGATTAATCAATGGGAAGGCGATCCTTTCCGCGAGGATATGTACCGCTGGCGGCCCGACGGCATCCTGCCTTCGCAGCACACCCTCTGGGTTGGGCCAAACACCCCGCCCGGCCCGTACCTGGTGCGGCTCGGCTTTTTTGATAAGGTCAGCGGCCAACGTTTGTCTATGCGAGTGGGCGAATTAGCGAATGGGCGAATGGGCGAGGTTACAGAGCAGCCGGTTGATCAAATTCAACTGGGGCTGTTTTATGTTTCACCGGATGGTACTGACCCTCGCCTCCCCGTTACCCCGCTGTCAGCTATCTTCGGCGACTCCATTAAATTGAACGGCGTCAGCTTGCCTCAACCTATCGAAAGCACCCAATCTCCAATCTCCACGCAAAGCGTCCAACCTCCAGGCGAAGCGTCCAATCTCTCCGTCACCTTTTTTTGGCACACCCTCCACCCCACCGACAAGCCCTACACCGTTTTCCTGCAACTGCTCAACGAAAAGGGGGAAGTGGTGGCCGGGTGGGACAGCCAGCCCTTAGGCGGCCTTTACCCCACCAACCTCTGGTCTCCCGGCGAAACCATCGCCGATACTTTCCACCTCCCCCTACCCCAAGATGGCCTGCCCCCCGGCAGCTATCGCCTCATCACCGGCTTTTATGATGTTACCACCGGCCAGCGGCTGCCGGTTGGCAGCGGCGGCGATTTTGTGGAGTTGGCCCGGTTTGCAATTGAGGAGTAAAGTTGGGTTTGAGGTGTCCCCTGCTCTACTTCCTCTGCGTGAGCGCCGCTACCGCCAGCGCCGTCACCACCACCAGCCCCGCACAGAGATCGGCTACCCGCAGGGCACGCTGCATGGTGGCGACATCCGGCCGCCCGCGCCCACCCTCCAAAGCATACACCCCGCGCTTATCGAGCGTCACCCCCAATGCGCCGGCCATGGCGCTCATCGTCCAGCCGGAGTTGGGGCTGGCGGTGCGCCCGTGCTGGTTGAGCATGGTACGGGCGGCGTTGCGGGCATCCTCGCTGCCCAGCCAGGCCGCAATGACCAGCAGCCAGCCGGTCAGTCGAGCCGGCAGCCAATTGATGACATCATCCAGCCGGGCGGCAAATTTGCCCAACTGTTCAAACTCGGCGCTGCGGTAGCCCCACATGGCGTCAGCGGTGTTGATGAGGCGATAGCCCCAGGCCGCCGGCAGCCCACCGGCGGCATAGGCCAATAACGGCGCGGTCAAGCTGTCGGTTAAATTCTCGGCCAGCGACTCGATAGCTGCCCCGGCCACTTCGGCCTCGCTCAAATCCCGCGTATCCCGGCTGACCAGATGCCAGCTCAACAAGCGCCGCGCCTCCGGCAAATCGGCCCGGCTCAGCGCCTGGGCCACGCTCCAGACGGCCCGGCGCAAATTGCGGTAGGCAAAAACGGGCTTAAGCAAGAAAGGATGAAGTATGAAGGATGAACCCCCAAAAAGCGGGGGCAGGTGATGAAAGTGGAAAACTTCATCCCTCATTCTTCTGCCTTCATCCTTCCAAATTTCCGCCTTCCAGAGCGGCAGCGCAAACAGCAGGATGCCGCCTATCGTCCAGCCGGCCCCAAACCAAAAACGATGGCGGCTTGGGGCCAGGCGCCGCCCCCAATTGAGCCAGCGCCCCATCAATAGCAGCGGATGGAAACGGTTGGGCGGGTCGCCCCACAGCCAATCGAGACCGTAGGCTAAGATGATAACCAAAACTCGGCGCATGCTGGGTTACCCGTTTCCCCAGATGATCTGCTGCAAGGCCGCCATATCCAGGTGAGCGCGGACATGCTCGGCCAGGCGTTGGTAGGCCGCCTGCCGGTTGAACAACTGCCCGTCGTCCTGCCAGCCCAGGCTGCGCAGCCAGGCGTGCCGCAGGCCGTCATTATCAAAGATGCCGTGCAGGTACGTGCCCCAAATTTGCCCGGCTTGAATCATCGCGCCGTCGGTGTGGCCGGCGCCGGCCGGGCCAATATGGCACAACGGCGACACGTCATCAGCCACATAACCGCTCCGGCCCATATGAATCTCATACCCCCGGATGGGTGTGCCTTGCAGCGCCGCCAGGGGGCCCGCCGAAGCTTGCAGGGTGGCCTGCACCTGCACCGTCCGTTTGTCCCCGGCAAAAACGGTCTCGATGGGCAGCAAATCCAGGCCGGCCGCGCCGGCTCCTGCTTCGGCCTCGACCCCGTCTGGGTCAAACAGCCGGCGGCCCAAAATTTGGTAGCCGCCGCACAGGCCCACCACCGGCGTGTGGGCCTGGGCCAGGCTGACAATCCGCTCGGCCAGGCCGCTCTGCCGCAGCCAGGCCAGGTCGGCCAGGGTGGTTTTACTGCCGGGTAGAATAATGGCCGCCGGGTGGCCCAACTCCTCCACCCGCTCCACAAAACGAACCTGCACCCCCGGCTCGGCCTTCAAGGGGTCAAAATCATCAAAATTAGAAATCCGGGGCAAACGAATCACCGCAATATCCACAAGGGGCGTGTTTTTTCCCCCGCTCCCCCGCTCCTCCGCTCCTCCGCTCCTCCGCTCCTCCAGCGCCACCGAATCCTCCGCCGCCACCCCGATCTGGGGCAAAAAGGGGATGACCCCCAGCGTGGGCGTATTGAAGGCCCGCTCCTGGAGCAGGCGCAGGCCATCGCCCAGCAGGCTCACCTCACCCCGAAATTTATTAATCACAAACCCTTTGACCAGCGCCCGCTCCTCCGGCTCTAGCAGCACCATCGTGCCGACCAGGGCTGCAAACACCCCGCCCCGGTCAATATCGCCCACCAGCAGCACCGGCGACCCGGTGTGCCGCGCCACCCGCATATTAACGATATCGCCTTCTTTTAAATTGATCTCGGCCGGGCTGCCTGCTCCTTCGATGATGACCAGGTCGTACCGGGCGCGCAGCCGCTCCAGGGCCGCGGTCACGTGCGGCCACAGCAACGATTTCAGGCTCAACCAATTGCTGGCCTCGATGTGAGTGTAAGGGCGGCCGTTCAGCACCACCTGGCTGCGCTGCTGTCCTTCTGGCTTGAGCAGGATGGGATTCATATCCACGTGGGCGGAGATACCGGCGGCCTCGGCCTGGGCCATGGTGGCGCGGGCAATCTCGTGTCCCTCCGGGGTGACGCCGGCGTTGAGGGCCATATTTTGGGCTTTAAAGGGAGCCACTCGATAGCCGGCCTGGGCAAAAATGCGGCACAGAGCCGTCACCAGGATGGACTTCCCGGCGTCGGAGTGAGTGCCCATGATCATTAATGTTTTAGCGGTCATACGCTGTTACCTCATATAGTCGCTACAGAAAAGTTTTCGCCGGGACTGGCCTTGCCGCCCTGCGGGTTTGGGGATTGGGGATGAGAAATAACGGGAAAAATCTCTGTGTAGCTCTGAGCCTTCTCAGTGTTACTTTGTGTTTCAAAAATTTTACACTCGGGAGGACTGGAAGGTTGGGGCCGTGGCAAACGGGTGTGCCTCGGTTCTGGTCAACCTGTAACCACCATCTACCAGGTGCGTCTCTGTAATGACTCCGGCAAAACGATGGGCCAGCCAACGGGACAGGTCGCTCAGGTCGGTCTGTGGGGGATAAAGCAGACCGGCCACGCTGCCGCTGTGAGCGCGCACCAGCCCCAGCGCCCCGGTAGATTTGGCCCAGCCCTGGGCCTGTTCCACCAGCGGGCTGAAACTCACGTTTTGATAACTACCGGCGCTTAAAGTAGCCGCTGCGCCGACAGCCTCGACGTCATAGCGGCGCAGCCCGTGAGTCAAGAGTTCCAGGGCGGCCTGGGTAGCGGCCGCCAGACTCTTGACCGCCGCCAGGTCAAGCCGGGCGTTGTAGCTCAACGTATCCACCGCCGTGCCGGGATCGAGCAGGAGCAGCGCTAGAGCCGGGACTGCTCCCAGTTCCATATAACGGCTGCTGCCTCGATAAGCTAGCAGGGCCAGGCCGCTGAACATGGTGCTGTCAGACGGCTCAATCTGGCAGGCCAGGCGGGCCAGGGCCGCCGCCGAGAGCGGCCGGTTCAGCGCCGCAGCCAGCCCGGCCAGCACCCCCACAATATCGGCGGTGCTCGAAGCCAGGCCGCGCCCCGGTGGTAAGGCGTTATCCAGGCTGATGGTTGCGCCTAAATCGGGGCGACCTAAAACCTCCAGCCCCAAGCGGGCAGCCTGGGCAGCTTTTATATAACCCGGCGGCGCAATGATGTGGGCGTCTGAGCGAAGCTGTACCGTAACCTGGTTGTAGCAGGCAATAGGGCAAGAGACCAAAACCGGCTCAGCCCAGTCGGCCCACCAACCCTGGATAAGTTCGCCGCAGGTGCCGGGCATGAGGATTGTTACCGGGGGGTATTGTTCAATCATACGCCGTCCAACCAGGCTCGACACGTCTGGGCAAAGTTATAGGCCAGTTGCGGGTTGCTGGCAAAGTGCAGATGCACGTAAGAGCCGACGAGATTACCATTCGCATAGCCAGATAATTTACCCTCAGCTTCACCCTGGCGAGGACGAATACACCAGGCAACGTTAAACGTTGCTTGCGTCCTGTGGGTTAAACGTTCTAGCGGATTTTCCCAACTGCTCCAATGGAACTCATGGCCGCGCGCCCCGGCGCCTTTTGGCAGCAAAAAATTGCCGGCAGGAGATTCGATCAGCCGGTAGCCTAAACTCATCAGGCGGGGCTGCATGTGCGTCTCGCCGGGGATGAGACCCGCCATGGTGTGGGGCCGCCCTTCCAAATCAATAATAGCCTGGGTCAG
>CAZDMM010000367.1:0-1212 GCA_964505845.1 uncultured Caldilineaceae bacterium | reverse complement strand
ATAAAGCCGCCACATTCGGCGTAGATGGGCATCCCGGCGGCGGCAGCCTGGCGCACTGCGGCCAGCATAGCCTGATTGGCGGCTAACCGGGCCGCATAAATTTCGGGGAAGCCGCCGCCCAGGTACAACCCTGCTGCCCCTTCCGGCAAGGCCGGGTCTTGTATCGGGCTAAAAAAGAGAATCTCTACGCCGTTTTCGCGGAGGTAATCTAAATTATCTTCGTAATAAAAACTAAAGGCCACGTCGCGGGCGACGGCGATTTTTAGGGGAGTGTCCACAAACTTGCGACCCACTGCCGATACCGGAAACTCACCCTCACCCCCAACCCCTCTCCCAGCGGGGGAGGGGTTGGGGGTGAGCGACGGGGTGAGGGTGTAAACTTCTATCTTCTGAGGATGGATTGTAGTTTGACTCAAAGCGATAATCTTATCCAGGTCAAAGTACCGCTCGATCAAATCGGCGGCCTGACCGATGAAGTGGGTCAAATCGCCGCGCTCATCGGTGGGCACCAGGCCCAGGTGACGTTCCGGGATGTGCAGTTGGGCCTGTTTAGGCAGCCAGCCGACCACAGGCAAGCCGGTGGCCGCTTCGATGGCTTGTTTGACGCCCTGATAGTGAGCTTCGGAGCCGCAGCGATTGGCGATGAAGCCGGCCAGGTTTAGCTCCGGGTCAAAGCGGGTGTAGCCCAAAGCCATCGCCCCGGCAGAGCGAGCCATCTTGCCCACGTCCAACACCAGCAGCACCGGGGCCTGCACCAGCCTGGCAATCTGGGCGCTGCTGCCGGCCTCGTCGTCGTAGCTAAAGCCGTCAAAAACGCCCATCACCCCTTCGATTACGGCGATGTCGCAGCTTTGGGTAGCTTTGGTGTAGAGGGCCAGCGCCCGCTCGGGGGGGGCCATCCAGGTATCAATATTGCGACAGGGCCGGCCGGCCGCCAGGGTGTGATAGGTGGGGTCAATATAATCGGGGCCGGCTTTGAAGGGCTGTACCTGCCAGCCCCGCCGCCGCAGGGCCGCAATCAGGCCCATCGTAATGGTTGTTTTGCCTACCCCGGAACTGGTTCCGGCGATCAGAATTTGAGCTTGCATATCTCCTCAAATGTCCAACAAAGCCTTGACTCACTCAATGGGTCAATTTTAACGCAAAGGGTCAAAGGAGCAAAGACGCTAAAGATTTCAATCTTTATACCTTTGCGTCTTGGCGACTTTGCGT
>CAZDMM010000366.1:6839-7418 GCA_964505845.1 uncultured Caldilineaceae bacterium | reverse complement strand
GCTCCCACCTCCTCAAGATATAGACCTGATTCAGAAAAAAAATCTATCCGTAGTAGGATGCGACGCCCTTGCCCCACTTGTCCACATATCCACACCCCCTACTATATACGACTATTTAAATACATATTATAAGGATAACAACTCCAATAACTTAAAGCATAACTCAGATGACGAATAACCTCAATTGCGGTATAATAAATCTATGCGCCCTAGATGGTGGGTTTTAATTTCGTTGGTGGTTGCTGTCATGAGCCTGGCGGCCCTGTATTATATCGTTACCAACCTGTGGCCCCACCCCGAAACCATCTTTGCTCAACCCCAACTCCTATTCTTAACCTTTCTGTTTTTGAGTTTAGCCACGCTCACCGTTCCAATCAGCGCATTTTTTAACCACCGCCTGGCCAAACCTAACTGGCCGGAGCGAGATAAAACCCGCCTGGCTCGTCAAGCTGTCTGGGTGGGCCTGGTTGGCATTTTACTGGCCTACCTCCAATTGATCCGCGCCCTCAACTGGACGGTTGCCCTGGTATTAATCGGCGTTTTTATTTTGATTGAAGCCTTTTTTATTACGCGAGGATA
>CAZDMM010000366.1:0-6829 GCA_964505845.1 uncultured Caldilineaceae bacterium | reverse complement strand
GGCGTGAGCGACACCCATCTGCGCCAACTGCCCAGTGTGGACAAACTTTTGCAGGATGAACAGTTAGTGGCCCTGGCTCAAAGGCATGGCCGCGCCCTGGTGGTTGAGGCAGTACGGGCCGAACTGGCCCTGGCCCGCCAGCGCCTCCGGGCCGGTGAGCCGGCCTTCTCTAACGGAACAGTAACCCAGGCCGTGCTGGCCCGGCTTGAAGCCCAGGTGCAGCCCTCGCTGCAAGCAGTCATCAACGCCACCGGGGTTATCATCCATACCAATTTGGGGCGGGCGCTGTTAAGCCGGCGGGCGCAGCAGGCCATGCTGCAAGCGGCTCAAGCTTATTCTAACCTGGAATATGATGTAGAGGCCGGGGCGCGCGGCTCACGCTATGTGCACGCGGCCGACCTGCTGCGCCGCCTCACCGGGGCCGAGGCAGCCCTGGTGGTCAACAACAATGCCGCCGCCGTGATCCTGGTGCTAACAGCCCTGGCCCGGGAGTCCGAGGTGCTCATCAGCCGGGGGCAGTTAGTTGAAATTGGCGGTGGGTTCCGTATCCCTGAGATTATGTCCCAGTCCGGGGCCAGCCTGGTCGAAGTCGGCACAACCAACCGTACCTATCTGCGAGATTTTGAGGCGGCCATCAGGCCGGGGCGCACCGGCTTGCTGTTGAGCGTGCATGCCAGCAATTACCAGATCACCGGCTTCACCACCCAACCCGGCCTGGCAGAACTGGCCGGCCTGGCCCAACGCCATCACCTGCCGCTCATGGAAGACCTCGGCTCCGGCACGCTGCTGGATACGGCCCCTTTTGGCCTGGCCCACGAGCCAACCATCCAGGAAAGTTTGGCTGCCGGGGTAGATATCGTTACCGCCAGCGGCGACAAGCTGCTGGGTGGCCCCCAGGCCGGGCTGATTTTGGGCAAAGCCGCTTTCATCGAGCGGCTAAAAAAGCATCCCCTGCTGCGGGCTATGCGGGTAGACAAATTTACCCTGGCGGCTTTGCAGGCCACCCTGCTGGCCTACCTGGAAGGCAAAGCCGTGGCCGAAATCCCGGTCTGGCAGATGATAGGGGTGACGCCGCGAGAGCTGGCCCGGCGGGCCAATAGCTGGCGGCGGGCGCTGCTCCAGATGCCGCCGGCAAATTTTTCAATCACCGTAGTTTCTAGCGTTTCTACCGTGGGCGGCGGCAGCCTGCCGGGCCAAACCCTGCCCACCAAAGTTTTGGCTCTGGCCGGCCCCGGTCTGGAATCTTTGGCCGCCAGGCTGCGTCAAGCCGCCCCACCGGTTATTGCCCGCATTGAAGCTGACAAACTTCTGCTTGACCCGCGCACCGTGCTGCCGGAACAAGACAAAACGCTCATCGCCATTCTGAGCCAAGCCCTGGCCGAATCCGGTTTACCCTTGACCCCTGACCCTTCACCTTTCACCGTTCACACCTGACATGCCTACCCTTTACCTGGTGGCCACCCCGGTGGGCAATTTAGAAGATATTACTCTGCGCGCCTTGCGGATTTTGCGCCAGGTAGCCCTGATTGCTACCGAAGATACCCGGACAACCGGGCAACTGCTCAAACATTTTGACATCCACTGTCCGCTGCTGAGTTATTATGAGCATAACAAAGTGACTCGTTTGGAGCGGGTGCTGGCGGCCCTGGAACAGGGAGATGTGGCCCTGGTTTCTGAGGCCGGCACCCCTTTATTTTCTGACCCTGGGCATGAATTGGTGCTGGCGGCCATTGAGCGAGGTTTTCCGGTGGTTTCCATTCCCGGCCCCAGCGCCCTGACGGCCGCCTTGCCGGCCAGTGGTTTGCCGTTGGATCGCTTTTTGTTTATGGGGTTTATACCGCGTAAGGCCGGAGAGCGACGGCGCTGGCTGCAAGAGGTGGCAGCCCAACCCGCCACGCTGGTCTGTTTTGAGTCGCCGCACCGCCTGCGCGAGACCCTGGCCGACCTGGTTGACATTTTGGGCCGGGAACGGCCCATTGCCGTGTGCCGGGAGCTGACCAAACTGCACGAGGAAATCTGGCGCGGCACGCTGTTTGAGGCGCAGCAAGAGTGGAGCCGGCGCGAGCCACGCGGCGAGTTTACCCTGGTGATTGCCGGTGCGCCCCCGCCGGCCGGTTGGACACAAGAGCAAGTAGAAGCCTCTTTGCGAGAGGCGATCCGGGCCGATAAATCACTTAAAGAGGCTGTCCGCCAGGTGACCGGCCAGAGCGGCTGGGCCAGGCGCGATGTGTATGCCCTGGCCCAAAGGATAAAGATGAACACTGACCCGGCAGGTCTTCAAAACCTGTAGGGTCTATCTGGGAACATTAGGAGCAATGACATGGCTATCTCTAAAGATGAGGCCCGGCGGCTGGCCATCAGCGTCACCGAGATGGGCGGGCAGGTATTACGGGGGATTCTGACCATTGGGCCGGCGGGCGCAACGGTCAACCAGATTGATCTGCTGCAATGGTTGGCCGAGCACGCCGATACGGAGATACTGCTGGTGGCTGCGCCTGTTGCCGGAACCGGCCCCAATGGTGAATTAAAAACCTGCCAGCGTTGTGGCCGAGATTATCGCGGAGATAGTTGTCCTCACTGTGCTGAAATTCGAGCGCGTCTGCGAGGGTAAAAACGTTTAAGGTGGAATTCAAATAATAAATTTCGCCAGCCGGTCGGCAATTTGGCGGCACTGGTGCCGAATCATTCCCAGGGGTACGTTAGAGCTAAGGGCCAGTGAGAGTAAAATCCCATCGGCCAGACTCAAGGAATAAAGCCGGTATTCGGCTCCTTCATGCAGGCTTTGGGCAAAACGCCCGGCTCGCTCGCCCAAAAAACGGGCCGCCTGGGCCGCCGCCTGAGAGCTGGATGAAACCAGCGTGGTAAGTTCCTGGCACTGCACCCGGCTGAGCAGCCCGGCCTGGGCAATCAGATCAGAGCCGGCAATCAACAAAATGGCTTCTGCGCGGACCTCCCGGTTCAAATCATCCAACAAACGCAAAATTTCGGTTTCATTGGCCCTCAGAAAACGGATGGTTTCCTGAGAAATTTGGGGCTGAACCGCCTGCGACTGCTCTACCACAACGGATGGAGTAGGCGGAGCCGGCATGGTGGCCGCCGGTCGCGCCGCCGGCTGGGCCGGCGCCGCCGCAGAGACGGTTCTGGGCTGCGGCATTTTTGGGGGGGCCGGGGGTGGGGCTGCTGCCGGCGCCGTGGCAGGGCGCGCTTTGCTCTGGCCCATGGCCTGGTTGATCAGATCCGGCAGCGCCCCCACAAAGAAGGGCTTGGTCAAAATACCGTTGATGTCCAGAGATTTAAGGTTGGCCGGTAAATCCTGCCCAATCAACGGGATCATCATAATCCGCATCCCGTTTTTGGCCTCTCGAATGGCATGCACCAGGGTGGCCGGGGCCATATCGGCCAGGGCCGTGTCAATAATAACCAGGTCAAAAGTCTCTTCTACAACGGCTTGCAGTGCGTCGCCGCCCGTTTGGACCCGTCTGGCCGTGTAAAGGCCGCTATTTCTGAGCGCCTCGGTCAGCATACTACCGAAGCCGTCATCGCTGTCAACTACTAAGATGTGTGCGGTTGCCATTGGTTTGAGATTAGCTGCGTGGAGTAAATATTTAAGCTTTAACCCATTGTAATGTTATTCTAACTAAAAGTCAATAAAAATCCGTTGGTTATCTGGGCCGGCGGTTGCGGTTTAGCCATATCACCACAAAGATGATCCCCACCGCCAGAATGACTGCAATGATAGACCCGATGGGAGTTCCTTCAGGGCTGGCGGCGGTGGAAGGCAAACCGGCAGCCGTTGGAGCCGGCGCGGGGGTGGAAACAAGCGGAGTCAGCATGGCCAGCGGGGTTGGGCTGAGCAGCGGGGTTGGGGTGGCGGTGGGCGGTGCGGCGGTAGCCGTTGGCCGCGACTCCTGGGCTTGAGCCTCTAGCGCGCCGGTAGCCGCCGCTGGGGCAGATGGCTGGGCCGGGGCGGCGTAGGTTTGCGTCTGATCGGTAGGAGGGATTTCTGCGGGGGGCGCTTCAACTGCCTGCGCAGCGCCGGCCGATTCTTTCATGGCCGGAGCGGCGGCGTTAGGAGCCAGGGCTGGGGCAGGGGGCGGCGCTGCGGCCAGGCTTTGGGTGGCGGCCTCCTGGTCGGCGGCCGGGGGGGGAGCAGGCTGGCTCTCGGCCAGGGTTGTCACCTGGCCGGCAGTTGGGGTGGCCGTCACCTCGGCAATCCTGGCTTCTTCCTGGGCCAGGGCGCCGACTGGAGCAGTGGCAGTTGCTTGAGGAGTCAGAGTGGCCGCCGGGACTGCCTGGACCTGGACCTCGTCGGCGGCCGCTTCTTTAGACAGGGTAGCCTGCTCAAGGCTGCCTGCCGCCGGCTTTTGAGCCGGGCTCTCGCTGGGCCCTGCCCCCGCCGCATCTCTTTCAGGGGCAAGCGCCGTTGGCGCCGGGGCATTGGCGATTTCAGCCGCCGGCATGGCCCTATTTTGACCCATTTGGGTGCTCCACAGAAGGCCGCCCACTGCCAGCACGCACAAGAGAGTTGTGGCCACTGTGGCCCAACCCTGAACCCACCAGGGCAGTCCAAACAGGCCTTTGCGGGCAGGTGGGGCGGGCGGGCGTACCTGAGCTTCGGTGAGGGTAAAGGGGCGCGGGGCCGGCACAGGCAGCAAGGCTGTCACCATCGCTACGGTTTGACGCAAAGACTCCAATTCCTGGCGCAATTCCGCCGAAGCAGCCAGCCCTTGCTCTACCAGCCGCCTTTCCTCAGCGGTGACTTCGTTATCCAGATAAGGCGATAACAAGTCGCGCACCTGCTCGCTGTTGAATTGGGGTTTTTGGTCGTCAGTCATGGTTAAATCGTTTTGCTTGGATGATTGGTAAATAGTAATTGGTAATTGGAGATTTTGTATTTACCAATCTCCAATTACTAATCTCCAATCTCTCTCTTTACTCATCATTCAGACGGTATTGGCTGGGCAAAAGTTCCTGAGCCAATAAAAAGTCACGCAGGCGCTGCCGACCCCGGCTCAATCGGGATTTGATGGTTCCCAGCGGCTGCCCCACAATCTTAGCAATCTCTTGATAAGAAAAGCCCTGGACATCGCTCAAAACCAGGATGATGCGCTGGTCTTCGGGCAGATGGTTAATGCCCAGTTGCAGCATGTGGCCCAGTTCGCCACGCAAAAGGTATTCTTCCGGTTTTTCGGTGGCGTCAACCAATTTTTCGTCATGATCATCCGCTGTTTCGGTCAGGTCATCCAGAGAAGCGGCCGGCCGGCGGCTTTTGTAGCGAAGCTGATCGTAGCAGGCATTGGTCACAATGCGCAGCAGCCAGCTTTTGAAGGAGCCGCCCCGGTACTGCTTAATGGCCTGGTAGGCTTTAATAAAAGCCTCCTGGCAGGCATCGGCGGCTGCATCGGCGTTGCCGATGATGCGGTAAGCCACGTTGTAGGCAGTTCCCTGGTAAGCCATCACCAATTGGTTAAAGGCTGAGATACTACCCTTTTGGGCGTCTTTGATAATTCTAACTGCGGCCATGGGGAAAACGGAAGAGCCTCTCCCTAATCAAATGGCTTAGGCAATTTGACGTATATCGTCACATCGTCTATACTACGAACCGATCAGTACGCCGGAGTGGCGGAATTGGCAGACGCGCACGACTCAAAATCGTGTGAGCTTCGCTCTTGTGGGTTCGATTCCCACCTCCGGCATTAGAGACCTGAATTCCTTAACCTGTTTGTTTAGAGAACTTATTGGCGCTATTATAACACTTTTCATAACGATGTGCTAAGGGCGAGTCATCATTTCGCCCACCAATGCGGTGGGGCCACTTTCTCACTAAACATAGAGGGAGCGGCCTTTTATTTTGGGAAAAATTGGTTCTCGCCTTGCCCAAAGCTGTCCTAAATCTTTGGGAAGGTCAACTCTCATAGAATTATCCTTATGCGTAGAAGACGAAAACCTGGTTTAAGATTTGATCGCCGCCTACTGATCCTTTTTTCTATTGTGCCTATCGGCTGTTTGGTGGCGCTGCTGCTGGGCCTGGCTATCACCTGGTATCTGTTCCCGACCCGCTTTGTCAACGCCCGTATTTCCGACTTGTCAGAAGAAAAAGCCGATGAAATTGTGGTGATGGCCGCCGCCGACTATGCCGAACATAAGGACCTCAACCGGGCCGAAGAGTTGTTGGCCGAACTAAAAGTACCCAATACGGCCCAATATGTCTCGCTGGTGGCCGAGCGGCTCATCCGTACCCATCGCGGCCCGGTGGATGAGGAGATTCAAAACGTGGTCAATCTGGCCGACGCTTTAGGGGTCAGCACAGTTTCGATGATTGCTTACATCTCCACCCCCACCCCTACGCCCACCGATACCCCACTTCCCACCGATACCCCGCCGCCTACCCCCACTCCTACCAATACCCTGGTGGTTGAGCCAACGTCTACCCTCGATGCCGCCGCTCTGGCCGCCACTGCTACCGCCCAGGCCCCGCCCACCGATACACCCGTTCCCCAACCTACCGCAGTTCCGGCCACCAACACGCCGGCCCCGCCCACCGATACCCCCACTCCTGTTCCTTCACCCACGCCGGCCTTTGATTTTATCATTACCAAGCAGCGCTTGATGACTAAAGACGAAAATGGCGGCTGTGCGGGCAATCATAACATCTACATCACCGTGGTTGATGCCGCCGGCGCCCCTATTAACGGGGTAGAGATAGGCGACGTTTGGAACAACCCTGGGCCAAAGACAGAAGTAAAGAACGGCAAGGGCGGTTCGGCCGAGTACCTGCTCTTCAAAAATGGGTTTAAAATCTTCGTCAAAAATGATCCCACCGCCGGCC
>CAZDMM010000365.1:0-7453 GCA_964505845.1 uncultured Caldilineaceae bacterium | reverse complement strand
CGAATTGGAACATGGCTCACCTCTGATGATGTTTGATTTTGGTCAGTTGCTTATTGTACTGGCAACTGGCTTACTGACCATTATCAGTGGATTCAAATTCTCCCGCAGAGGCGCGGAGTCGCTGAGTTTTTTGCTTGTTTCTCCGCGCCTCCCCCTGGCACTTGCCGCGCCAGGGGCAAGTATGCGGCTCTGCGCGAGTTAAAAATTGGATCTACTGAATTATACCATTTTTACCCAAAAAGAGAGACGCAGTTCGCCCTTGTGTTTTGTCTGTTGATAGCGTCGTTCCACCCGAATCGTCTTTCTGGTTTTGTCAGCCAATTCCAGGGTGTATTCGGTCAGGGAGATTTTTTCGGCGTCAGCCGGGGTCAGGAGAATAAAACCGGCCAGGTAAGCGTCGTAATCAAGTTGCAGTGAGCCGGTGGGGTTGAGGATAAAATGGGTTTCGCGGGGAATGGAGAGGTGATAATCTACGGGGGCAATCAGCCGTCCCTGCTGCCAGAGGTGGCCGTGTCCTTCTAAGGTATCGCCGGGGTTCATTGGGGAGGGTTAGAAAGTTGGAAAGTTGGAAAGTTGCGGCTGGGGGGCCTTCGGCTCGAAGGTTGGAGGATAGCTTATATCCATTCTTCCAGTCCTCCAACCTTCCATTCTTTTCTTCCAACCTTCCAATTTAACGGATAAAACCAATTTGATGCAGCGGCCAGTAGGAAAACCAGGCCCGGCCCACCACCGCCTCCAGAGGCACGGTTCCAAAACTGCGCGAGTCGTTAGAAAAACCGCGATTATCGCCCAGGACAAAAATTTGCAGGGGCGGTACGGTCATCGGACCGTAAAAGCCGGTGGTTGCCCCGGCCAGGTAGGGTTCGGTTAACGGTTGGCCGTTGACATAAACCATGCCGTCGTGAATCTCAACCGAGTCGCCCGGCAGGCCGATGACCCGCTTGATGAGCAGTTCATCCCCCTGGGAATGGAGCCGGATGACGACCACATCGCCCCGTTTGGGGCCGCTCAGGCCCAGCCAATAGCGAATGTAACGATTGTAAGAAAGTTTTTCCACCACCAGCCGCTGATCGGTATGGAGGTTAGGCTCCATACTCTGCCCATACACCCGTGTGGCCTGGGCCAAAAACAGGTTGATGAGCAAGGCAATCAGAACGGCCGGTACAATGGTTTCTAAAATTTCCCGCACCACGTGCAGGAGTCGTTTAAATAGAGACTTTCCAGGTTTTGGTTCAGGCTCGGTGTAGTAGTAGAGGCCCGGGTCAAACCGTTCAGGATACATCAGGACTCCAAAAAGTAATTGGTAAATGGTTATTAGCCAAAGACTTACAATCTCCAATTACTCATTACCAATTACCAATCTCTAATTACCATATTCTTAACGGCGCGGGCCGCCCCGGCGATCACGGTCGCCGCCGCCACGCCGGTCTCGATCCCCACCCCGGCCGCCGCTGTTGCCGCCACCGCGCCGGTCTCGATCCCCACCCCGGCCGCCGCCACCGCCGCCGGGTCGGCGGTCGTGCTGACGAGCCTCCTCTAACGTCCAGCCTTCTAGCACGGCCTGGCGCGAGAGCCGGATCTTGCCCACCGGGTCAATATCTGTGACCATTACCATGATTTCATCGCCCAACTGCACCACATCTTCCACCGATGGTACTCGATAATCGGCCAATTGGGAAATCGGCACCAGGCCATCGGTATCGGGCAGAATTTCTACAAAAGCGCCAAAATCGGCAATGCGGACAACCTTGCCGGTATAAATCTTACCAATGGTGGCCTCTTCGGTAATGGCTTCGATGCGGGCGACGGCCTGGGCGCTGGCTTCCTGGTTGGCCGCTGCCACAAACACGGTGCCGGTATCATCAATATCAATTTTAGCCCCGGTTTCTTCTTGAATGGAGCGGATCATTTTACCGCCAGGGCCAATGACCTTGCCAATCTTCTCCGGATCAATTTGGATGGTGACGATGCTGGGGGCATAAGGTGAAAATTGACCACGTGGTGTGGTAATAATCTCCTGCATCTTGCCCAGGATAAACAGGCGGCCCTCTTTAGCTTGTGCCAAAGCCTGCTCCATAATATCCCAGCGCAGCCCGCTGATCTTGATATCCATTTGCAGGGCGGTGATGCCGCTGCTGGTTCCGGCCACTTTGAAGTCCATATCACCCAGCGCGTCTTCAATACCCTGGATGTCGGTTAAAACGGCAAATTGATCGCCTTCCTGCACCAGGCCCATGGCTACCCCGGCCACCGGTGCTTTGATGGGTACCCCGGCATCCATCAGGCTGAGGGTGCTGCCGCACACGCTGGCCATCGAGGTTGAGCCGTTGGAACTCAATACTTCTGACACCAGGCGCAGGGTATAAGGGAACACCTCAAAGTCGGGCAAAACAGCCAGCAGAGCACGCTCGGCCAGAGCACCGTGCCCAATTTCCCGCCGGCCGGGCGAACCAACCCGGCCCGTTTCGCCGGTGGAGAAGGGCGGGAAGTTGTAGTGATGGATATAACGCTTGCCTTCTTTGGGGCCAAGCGTATCCAGTTTTTGTTCATCACGCGGCGTGCCCAGGGTAGTCACGGTCAGCACCTGGGTTTCACCCCGCGTAAAGAGGCCGGAGCCATGCGCCCGGGGCAAAATCCCCACCTCGCCCCAGATAGGGCGGATGGTTTGGGTATCGCGGCCATCTGGCCGGAGGCCCTGCTTCAAAATGCGAGAGCGCACCACTTTTTTGAGGGCATCGCTGTAAACGGTGTAGACATCTTTAAGCTCCACCGTTTCGTCGGTTTCAAAGTGGGCGACCAGTTCCTCTTGCACGGCGTTCAACGCATTTTCACGGGCCTCTTTATTGCCGGAAACATTCAAAGCGGCGTCGAGTTTACCCTCTAAAAAAGCCATCACTTTTTGCACAGTTTCTGGGGCCGGAACGCTTTGGCTCAACTCGCGCTTGGGTTTGCCAACCTGGGCTTGCATTTCCTTTTGCACCCGGATCACATCCTGGATAGACTCGTGGGCCAGGCGCAGGGCCGCAATCATCTGGTCTTCGGGGATTTCATTAGAGCCGGCCTCAACCATCAGGATAGCGTCTTCGGTGCCGGCCACCCGCAGGTCAAGCAGGCTATCTTCCATCTCTGGGATAGATGGGTTGACCATGAATTGGCCGTTTTTCAGGCCGATGCGAACCGCGCCGACCGGCCCATCCCAGGGGATGTCGGAAATCATCAGGGCAGTGCTGGCGCTGTTGATCGCCAGGATGTCCAGGTGTTTTTCCCCATCCGATGACAGGGGGGTGATAATGACTTGAACTTCGTTGCGGTAGTTTTTATTGAAGAGGGGGCGTAACGGGCGATCGGTGAGGCGGGCGGTGAGGATAGCATCTTCGCCTGGCTTGCCTTCGCGCCGGAAGAAACTACCCGGAATACGTCCGGCGGCGTACAGTTTTTCTTCAAATTCAACGGTCAGGGGGAAAAAGTCAATCCCTTCGCGGGCGCTCTTTGAGGCGGTGGCTGTGGTCAAGAGTAAACAATCGCCGGAGCGGAGTGTGACCGCGCCGCCGGCCTGTCCGGCCAGCAAACCGGTTTCAAAGATGAGTTCGTCGTTGCCTAATTTGGCCACAAAACGGTGGGCTTGTGGTTTAGCCATGATAAAATAACCTCCTTAAGGTCAGGACTCGCCGGAGGTCAGGGACTGGAAAAAATTACAAAAGCAGGGAGATTGGTAATTGGTAACTAGTTGTTCTAATCTCCAATCTCTAATTACTAACTGCTTTTGTCGCTTTCTCCAATGCCTGGACCTCGGGGTGAGTCATAGAAAATTAAATTTTTAAAAACAAACGAGTAGAAAGGGTATTGCTACCCCCTATCTACTCGCTTGATTAATTACAACCTATCATAAAAATTGTGCTATTTCCGCAGCCCAAGCTTGTCAACCACAGCCTGGTAGCGGGCGGGGTCCTTGCGTTTCAGATATTCCTGGTGATGTCGCCGTTGACCAACCAATTTGAGTAAACCGCGCCGCGAACTGTTATCATTTTTATGGGTTTTCAAATGTTCTTGCAGTTGGTTGATGCGCACGGTTAGCAAGGCAATTTGTACATCCGATGAACCGGTATCGCCTTCTTTGAGTTGATATTGCTTGATAATATCTTGCTTTTGCTCTTGTGACAGTGACACGAACTATGATCTCCTTTTCGCTTGTCGGGCGATGAACCGGCGCTGTACAAGCGTCAGGCTCAGGCCCCCAGTACATTAATTACCGGGAGATTATAGCACGGTTTAAGGTTGAGGGCAAATAGGAGAATTTTTGTCCAATATGTTGTTACACGGTTTAACCTATGATAAAATAAGGCTGACATCTAACTTTACGAGGTCAGCGATGAGCGATTACAGCCCTGGACGTATCCGCAAATTACTAAGAGATGCCTTTAGTGATGAGGAGTTCACCTTTTTTTGCTACGACAACTTTCGCGAAGTTTACAATAAGTTCTCGGCCGGGATGACTGCCAGCTCTAAAATTCAATTGCTTATCGAGTATTGTGAGACAAGAAACTTATATAAAGACATGTTAGTCCTAGTTAAAGGGGCGAATCCGGCCAAGTATGCCGAGTATGAATCAGGCCAGGGCGGGGCAAATCAGCCAGCGCCGGTTGTTGCAACGCCTCCCTCCCAACCAAGGCCGGAAAGCCAACCGGTTTCAACGGTGGTTGACAACTCTGGAGAGCGCCCCAATGTTTTCATCAGCTACTCGCGCCGTGACTTAGATTTTGTGACCCAACTGCACCAGGAGTTAACCAATCGGAGCGTTTCGGCCTGGTTTGACAAAGAAAATATCGAGGTCGGCGACCAGTGGGCCGCTGCCATTGTGGAAGGCATCCGCGATTGTAAAGTGTTCCTGCTGGTACTCTCGCCCGACTCGGCCGCCTCCAAAAATGTGCGGAAAGAGGTGGATCTGGCCCAACGGTATGACAAACCCATCGTGCCGCTGGTCTGGCGTGAAACCCAAATCCCGGTAGCAATGGAGTACCAACTGGCCGGCATCCAATGGATGGACTTTAAACAAACATCCTCAGTAGAAAATTTTAACCAGTTGGCCGATATCTTGCGTCGGCTCATTGGTGGCGCTTCCCTGGCCGAGGCGACCAACAATACGTCAATAGCCAAAGATGCTCTTATCCCACCCATTCAAAAAGAAGAACCAGCTAAGGTCAGTTCTGGAAAACTGGGCGGCTTAAAAAAAATATCAACCATTGACCCAATTGCTTTGCAAGGGTTGGTCATTTCAAGTCTGGTTACCTCTTTTGATTTAGATACAGAAGATCAAGACCGAGTAAACATCGAGTTGCAGTGGTTATTTCACGCCACTGATAATCTAATGAAAATACGGAATGGACAGGCTGCCGCCAATCAACCAATTGCTGTAGCTATTCCTCCTCAGGCCGAAAAAAAAGATCATAAAGCAAATAATTGTATTTTAAATCCTTCTTTCCCGGCAGCTTTTTCTGGCCAGATTGAAGCGTTATTTAAGCGAATTAAAACCCATTTGGATAATCTAGATGTATTACTATTACGTGAGGTTCAGCTAGGTGAGGCTGCCAAAGAGAATTTGGGATTGCAGACAGAGATTAAAGGAAAACGGATCGGAATTGTCACAGAATTACAGACGCTTGCGCAGTTGATGCGCCAAGCTTACGGCATTTTGGTAACCAGTCCTGGTCAACTGGGGGAACTGCTGGGAGCTTGATGAGATTCCGAAATTTACCATTTATCCTGCGATTTTCTATACCGAGGTGGGTTAATGGTTCTTAATAAACCATCCAGAGATCTTACAGCTCTTGGCGCTGTAATAATTTCAACCGTAATCTCTACTTTTAACCTGGATCCGGCAGACCAAGATTTTGTGAATGGTGAAATAGAATGGCTCTTTAGTGCTGCCGGCAATTTGCTAAAGATTTGCCACAAAGAAATTGACCCTGGTCATCCCATAGATGTTGCTATTCCTCCCACTGCCCACAAAACATCACCCGAAGCTAACAATCAGTTACTAAAGAATCCAAAGGCATTGACGCGCTATATGAGTTATGAGGATATGTTATGGAATAGAACATTCAATTTAGGCCGAGAGGTTGAGTCTAAAGCTAACCGACTCGATACTTATCTAAGAGGTTTTAATATTTCGTTAGACCGCGAGGCTAAAATGGGAGAAGCAGGCAAAAGTGATATATTGTTACAAAATCAGATCAGAGAAGGGCGAATTGGAATTGTGCAAGTTTTGCAGGACATGGCCCAATTAATGGACGAGGTTTACGGTATCAAAGTTACCAGCCCAGACCAGTTGATTGAATTTTTACGCTAATAAAGCGCACATGGAGGAATGTTTTTCATGAACGTCATCATACCCCTGGCCGGCTTCGGCACTCGCCTGCGCCCCCACACCTATACCAAACCCAAACCGCTCATCAATGTGGCCGGTAAGCCGGTATTGGGACACCTCCTGGATAAACTGCAAGGGCTTGAGATTGACGAGATGGTTTTCATCGTCGGCTATTTGGGCGACCAGATTGAAACCTATGTTAGCGCCAATTACAACTTTAGGGCAAAGTATGTGGAGCAAAAAGAGCTGCTGGGGCAGGCCCACGCCATCTACCTGGCTAAAGATTTGGTCAAAGGCCCAACCCTGATTTTGTTTGTGGACACCCTGTTTGAAGCCAACTTGAGCCAGCTCAATCACGAACAAAGCGATGGGGTGATCTACGTTAAAGAGGTGGAAGACCCGCGCCGCTTTGGGGTGACGCTTGTTGACCAGGCCGGCCATATTACCCGGCTCATCGAGAAGCCGGAAAGCATGCAAGACAACCTGGCGGTCATCGGTCTGTATTATGTCAAAGATATTCAACATTTGATGAGCGCCATCAAAAGCTTGATGGATCGCAACATTCAAACCAAGGGCGAATTTTACCTGGCCGATGCGCTGCAACTGATGATTGATGACGGCGCTGTTTTGCGGCCCGAGCGAGTCAACATCTGGCTGGACTGCGGCACGGTAGATACAGTATTAGAAACTAATCGTTACCTGCTCAAGCATAACATGGACAACAGCGCCGAGGTGGCCAGCATCAGCTCGATTATTATTCCGCCGGTTCAAATCCACCCCACCGCCCGCATCAAAAATTCTATCATCGGGCCTTATGTCACTATTGCCGCCAAATGCGAGATTGAGGGCAGCATTATTAGAGACTCAATTGTGGATGAAGAGTCCTACATCAAAGACTCAACCCTGGGGCAATCGCTGATAGGCCGCAAAGTGGATTTGATAGGCCGCTATCGCCAGCTAAACCTGGGCGACTCGTCGTTTGTGGATTTTGTATAACAAGTAGCAGGGTAGCAGAGTCGCAAAGTAGCAAGTAGCTAGTAGCAAAATAGCAGGGTTTTAAATATATTCTGCTACCCTGTTACCCTGCAC
>CAZDMM010000364.1:0-7480 GCA_964505845.1 uncultured Caldilineaceae bacterium | reverse complement strand
GGCCACGCGGTCGCCGATTTTGGCGTGGCACAGGATGCCGACGGCGTAATCAATCGAGTCGCCCTTTTTCTCGCGCCCACCGCCCAGGGCCACGCCGGTTTTGCCCACCTCCGCGGCGTCAATCCCGGCGATGTAGCCGCCGCGCGGAGCCGCCACCGTTTCCACCAACGAGGCGGTGGGCAGCAGGTCGGGGTTTTCCAACTGAGCGCGGTCGCCGCCCTGAGCGGTAATCCACTCTACAAATTTAGCCCAGGCCCGGCCATTGTCCAGGGCTGCGGCCAAAGTGCGCTCGGCTTCGGCCAGGCTGCCGGCCTGACCGGCCAATTGCAGCATCTTGCCACCGATGGTCAGGCAGTGAGCGCGAAAGTCGGCCGGGCCGCCGCCACGCAGCACGTCCATCGTCTCCCGCACCTCCAGTGCATTGCCCACCGCCGCCCCCAAAGGCTGGTTCATATCCGAGAGCACCGCCGCTACCTGGCGGCCCACCCCCCGGCCAATTTTGACCATCAAACGGGCCAACGCTTCGGCCTCGGCCAACGTTTTCATAAAGGCGCCCTGCCCCACCTTAACATCCAGCACGATGGCGTCGGCCCCGGCCGCGATTTTTTTGCTCATCACGCTGGCAGCGATGAGGGGCAGACTCTCCACCGTCGCGGTCACATCACGCAGGGCGTAAAATTTGCCGTCGGCGGGGGCCAGGTCGGCGCTCTGGCCGGAGACGACCAGGCCATGTTGGGCCAGCATGTCCATAAACTGCTGCCGGCTCAGGCTGACGTTGAAGCCGCGAATGCTCTCCAGTTTGTCAATGGTGCCGCCGGAAAAGCCCAGGCCGCGCCCGCTCATCTTGCCCACCGGCAGGCCAAAACAGGCCACCAGCGGCGCAATCACCAGGGTGGTTTTGTCGCCCACCCCGCCGGTGGAGTGCTTGTCCACCACAAAGGGAGCGATGGCGTGCAAATCCAGCGTCTCGCCGGAGTGGGCCATGTGCAGGGTCAGGGCGGTGGCCTCGGCCTCGGTCATGCCGTTGAGCAGCACCGCCATGCACCAGGCGCTGGCCTGATAATCGGGGATGTCGCCCCGGGTGTAACCCTCCACAAAGAATTGCAATTCCTCGCTGCTGAGTTCCTGTTTATCTCGTTTCTTGGCAATGATGTCTAGGGCGCGCACGGTTGGTTGTTCCTTTCGTTTGAACGTTAAACGTTAGAGTGTTCAACGTTGATTTCAAGACCCCGGCCAATGATTTCTTTTTGGATAAAATCATTGGTGGTATCATAAAAATCGGCCAGGGGAAAAACAAGGGGTTGGATATCGAGTTTGTAGGGCCTGGTTCTAAGCCAGCAATCAACCATTATGTCATGCCTGTTGTCATCGGTGGCATCGGTGGAGAAGATAGCTAAATCTATATCGCTATCAGGCCTAGCCTTACCTTGAGCCAGTGAACCGAAGAGAAGCACATGGTTAAGGTGATAATCACGCGCCAAGTCATCCAGATAATCTTTTAGGGATTGTTCGATGACAAGTGGGATTTGAGCCATTGAAAAATCTCCTGAGTCTTGCTCAAAAAATCCTGAGTGGTTTCTTTAGCCTGCTGGCACATGAAAACGGTGTACAGGTAACGGGCGCTATTCTGCATGGCCGCCGCCGTTTCCAAATCATATTCCGCGATGTCAAGCCAATGCTCGATTTTTTCTTCCAGGGTCATTGTATTAGCAAGCTTAGGGAGCGATATACAAATACATCAACGGCGAGCCGGCCTGGAAGTGGAGCAGTTCCTTCAATTCCTCGACGGGGCTGGGGCGGGTTAGACTGGAGCCTAACGCCTCAAACAGGCCAGACTGGCGTTTGTACTCAATGATACGCGGCTCACCAATGATGCCGCCCAACTCGCCGGCCCGCTTGATGGCGTCGGGCAGGTAGCCCAATTCGTCTACCAGCCCCATCGCTTGGGCCTGCTTGCCAGTGCAGACCCGCCCATCGGCCACTTTTCTAACAGCCTCTTCGCTCATCTTGCGCCCTTCGGCCACAATCCGCACAAACTCGCCGTAAGCCTCGTCAATGATGGCCTGCCAAAGGGCCTGATCATCTTCCGTAAATTCCCGGAAAGGGTTGCCGGTATCTTTGTATTTGCCGCTTTTGATCGTCACCGCGGTGATGCCGTACTCTTTGCCAAACTCTTCCAGGTTGATAAATTGGCTGATGACGCCGATGGAGCAGGTGAGGCTGTGCGGGCTGGCCCAGATTTCTTGGGTGGGCGCAGAAACATAGTAGCCCCCCGAAGCGGCCAGGCTGCCCATGGCCGCAATGACCGGCTTGGTCATCTGCTTGATTTGGAGATAAATCTCGTCGGAGGCAAAAACGCTGCCGCCGGGGCTGTCCACATACAAAATGACGGCCTTGACGCTGCTATCCTGTTCCGCTTTTTTGAGGTTGGCAATCACATCCTGGCTAAAGGCTCCGCCGCTGTCGCTGCTGAAGGGGTTGTTGGGCGCTTTGCCGGGCAGGATCACGCCTTCTACCCGCACAATAGCCACCGCATCGCCAAAGGCCGGCCCCTGCGCCGTATCCTCCACCCGGCCAACGGCCCACACAAAAACGCCGGCCAAAACGGCGCAGGCCAGCAAGCCAAACAAGCTCAA
This sequence comes from uncultured Caldilineaceae bacterium, assembly GCA_964505845.1. Taxonomy (GTDB): domain Bacteria; phylum Chloroflexota; class Anaerolineae; order 4572-78; family J111; genus DSQQ01. The sequence continues at coordinate 4,844 of CAZDMM010000364.1, read as the reverse complement.
ACCGATAATCCAGTACCAGGTTTTTCGATTTTTCATAAAGGTGACTCCTTAAAGCTGGCTTTTATCCGACAACCAGCGTTGAATAGTTTGGTAGGCAGCTTTCACTTCAGCGGGCAGGTCTGCTTGAGAGGTAATCATTTCAGCCAAAATCAACTGCGGATTGGGCAGAGGTTCCTGCCATAACCAATCGGTTTTGAGCCAAAAACCGGGGATGACGGCGGAGTGATAAATTCCGTCCTCGGTCAAGGGGGCGGGCTGGAAAATTTTAGCCTCATCCAGCCCATAAAAATCTGCCTGCTGTTGATGGGGGCGCGGGTCAATGATCCAATACTCGCGCACCCCGGCCTGTTCATATTCGGTAAATTTGCGAACCCGGTCTTCGGTCACGCTGCCGGGCGAGATAATCTCGATGAGCAGGTCGGGAGCGCCTTCAAAGCGTTCCGCCGTGAGTTTGGTCAGATTTGGCCGGGCAATGAAGAGGATGTCCGGCTCACGGGCAGGGCCGCCCGGCCACAGCTTTACCTCAAAAGGCGACACAATCACCTTACCCAAATTGAACAAATGAATATAAAGCCTCAGTAAGGTTGCCAAAAAACTAACCACATCCTGATGTTTATAAACCGGCGGCATATAAATAATTACCTCTCCATCCACCCACTCCATCAGGCGGGAGTCAGGCGCAAATTTTAGATACTCCTCATAGCTCATGCGGCAGCGCTCTGGGGCGTCAATGTGAAACTTTTCTGGCGCGATTAGTGTAACCATAAATAGTCCTCCTCAAACATTCTCACACTGGTATTATACCACAACTTTGGAGGCCGCTCATAAAGCTATTATAATCCATCAGAGCCTTGACGAAAGCGAACCCACTACGTGTCTGACAATCATCAACGCACCCCCGAAGAAATTCAGCAAGATTTCCACCGTGAGCTGGGGCAGATTCTCCACCCCGGTCAAGATCAACCCGATCAAGCTAAACTCGATTGGCGGCGCTTTCGCCAGGTGCGCTGGTTTTTTGCCAAAGCTTTTATCCACGTCATCTTTTGGGATATTGTGCTCAACCGCCCGGTGCTGCGCTGGCTGCGCACGCCACCTCTGCCGCGCTGGCAAAAGATTGCCCGCAATTTTCGGCTTTTGGCGGTGGAGATGGGCGGCGTGCTCATCAAGCTGGGCCAATTTCTCAGCATCCGGGTTGACATCCTCCCGCCCGAAGTGACCCGCGAGTTGGCCGGTCTGCAAGACGAGGTGCCGCCGGAAAAACTGGAGGCGGTGTTGGCCCAAATTGAAGCCGATTTTGGCCGGCCGGTCTCAGAAATTTTTGAGTGGTTCTCACCCCAGCCGGTGGGGGCGGCCTCGCTGGCCCAGGTGCATTTAGCCCGGCTGGCCTCCGGCCAGGAGGTGGTGGTTAAGGTGCTGCGGCCCGGTATTGACGTGATGGTAGAAACCGATTTGACGGCCATTGCCCTGGCCATTCGCTGGCTAAAATTTTACAAGCGCATCGCCAAAAGGGTTGACCTGGATTGGCTGGCCGAGGAGTTTACCACCGTCACCCGCAATGAGTTGGACTTCAACGCCGAAGGGCAGCACGCCGAACATTTTGCCCGTGATTTTGCCAACGACCCGCAGGTGTACATTCCCCAGGTTTATTGGGAGTACAGCGCCGCCCGCACCCTCACCCTGGAGAACGTGGGTTACATCAAAATCGGCGATTTGGCCGCCATCGAGGCGGCCGGCATCAGCCGGGCCCAGGTAGCCAAAAAATTCTACGAGATTTACATGCGCCAAACCTTCATTACCAATTTTGTGCATGCCGACCCGCACCCCGGCAACGTTTTTGTCAAACCCATGCCCCACCCTAACGACCCTCCCGGAACCGATTTTGGCCCCAATGACCCCGTGTCGTACCAACCGGAGCGGCCTTTTCAGATTGTCTTTGTGGATTTTGGCATGGTGGCCGTCATCCCGGAGCGGCTGCGGGCCGCGCTGCGAGAGTACGCCATTGGGGTGGGTACGCGAGACGCCCACAAGATTGTGCAAGCCTACGTTAGCGCCGGGGTGCTGCTGCCGGGAGCGGATTTGAAGCGGCTGGAAGAAGTCCACGCGGCCATGTTTGAGCGGTTTTGGGGGGTGCGCATGGGGCAGATGCGCAATGTGGCCATGAGTGAAGCTCGCTACTTTTTGCGCGAGTACCGCGACGTGATTTACGAAGCCCCGTTTCAATTTCAGGTAGACATGCTGTTTGTGATGCGGGCGGTCGGCATACTCTCCGGCATGGCCACCAACCTTGACCCCGAGTTTGACCCCTGGGCCGAGACCATCCCTTTTGCCGAGCGTTTAGCCAGGGAGCAGTTGCAGCAAAATTGGCGCGGCTGGCTGCAAGAGCTGCTCAACGTCGGCCAGCTTGTCTTCAGGCTGCCGGATCAACTGGAGCGGGTGCTGACGCAAGCCCAACGGGGCAGCCTGGTGCTGCAAACCTCGCTGGCCCCCGACGCCCGCAAAAGCATGCAGCGGCTAGAGCAAGCCGTTAACCGGCTCACCTGGGTAATAGTGGCCGCCAGCCTGCTCATCGCCGGGGTCAACCGGCAAAGCGCGCATGCGGACGACATGCTGGGTTTTGGGTTGATGATCCTGGCCCTGCTGGCCTTTGCCTGGGGGATGCTAAAAAGGGAAGGATAAAAGCGGAAACCACCGCTTCGCCGCCCCAACCCTTTGCTCACCGGCGCTCCAGCAGGTATGGCTCCATTTGAATTTGATCTGGCCGCATCAGCGCATCGTGGCGGTAATCCGGGATGGCATACACCTGAACCGGCTCTTTTTTACCCTTCACCAGCACTTCGCCCAAATCTACAAAAAGCACCGGCCGCCGCGCCTTTTCTTGGGGAGACCAGGCCTCATACCGCTGGGAGGGAACCACTTGAATCTGGTCTTTAATCCGCTTTTCCAGGGCCTGGTATACCTCCACGCTGAGGATGATGCTGTAACCGGCCACATTACGGGTCAACCCTTGCAGCCGGTAAGCCAGGTTAACGCTGTCGCCAATGACGGTATATTCAAACTGGTGCTCCGACCCCACCGGGCCGGCGACCACCTGGCCAATGCTCAGGCCAATCCCCACCTCAATGGAAGGCAGCCCCAAAAAAGTCCAGCGGCTGCTGAGTTCTTCGATGGCTTCTTGCAAGGCCAGAGCGGTGAGAAAAGCGGCGGTGGCTGAGTGCGCCGGCGTTTCGGGGTTAGGCGCGCCAAAATAGGCCAAAATGGAATCTCCCCCATATTTGCCGATGATGCCGCCGCCAATGTGGACCTGGTTGGCAATGGTGGTGTAATAATCGTTGAGAAAAAAAACCAACTGTTCGGTGCTGTGATGGCTTTCGGTGATGCGGGTAAAATCACGCACATCAATAAAGAGAATGCTCACCACCTGGGTCATCCCCCTAAAATCCAGGCCCCGCTCCAGCAGCGACTGCCGCACGGCCGGCGACATGGTCCGGCTGAGTAAATCACGGCCTTGCTGCAAGTGATGAAGATTTTTGACCATGCTGTTAAAAGCCCGCACCAACTGCCCAATCTCGTCGGGACTTTCGTCATCAATCTGGGTGGTCAAATTTCCCTGGGCTACCTGGTCGGCGGCCTGGATAATCTGCTCAATCCGCCGCACCACATTCCGGGCCACCAAAAGTTCCGGCCCTACAAACAGAGCCAGGCTGATAATGGAAATCAGCAGTAACTCCGGCGAAATATAGCCGGTTTGCAGATAAGAGATCAACAGGATTAAAAGCAGCAGTAAAAACAGGAAAATTAAGGGGGTAATCAGCCACAACTTTAAGCTGGGCCGGGGCAGAACTCTTCTGGAGGAATGTTCTTTGGGGTTCAGGTTTAGCCGGTTCATCACATTTAGCCCGGTGCGTCTTGAAACTGCGGTAGTATTGTTAAGAACCTGAATAATAGATAATAGCACCTGATGGGGGTGTAGACAAATAGCTTAAGAGCAGTTATGTTTGCCCTATCCCTTCCAGATTGGCTGCGAGTTTGAAGCCCATCACTTTTGTGCTATCATATAACGATGGCTCATGTACAGCACAAGTGCAAAGTGACCGGCACTTCCTCATTCTTCGAGGAGTAGCCAATCAATCCTGAAGTGCCGGTCACTTGTTCTTAACATGAACCATAACGATATATTCTGCTGCCTTAAGGGGGAAAACGATGCGGATTGATGAGCGCAAGTTAGATAGAATCTTGGCCAGGGTACAAAAACCGGCCCGTTACATTGGCGGCGAGTTTAACAGTGTCAGCAAAGATTGGTCAGACCCCCAAATTCTGACCAAAGTGGCCCTGGCCTTTCCCGATGTGTACGATTTGGGCATGAGCAACCTGGGCCTGGCGATTCTGTACGACTTACTCAACAAACGGGCCGACATCCTGGCCGAGCGGGTTTACGTGCCCTGGCCGGATATGGAAGCCCAAATGCGGGCGGTAGACATGCCGCTATACGCCCTGGAAAGCAAGCGCGAACTGCTTGACTTTGACCTCATCGGCATCAGCCTGCCTTATGAACAACTTTACACCAACGTTTTGACCCTGCTCAACATGAGCCGCATGCCGCTCCTCAGCCTGGAGCGCGACGCCCGCTACCCCCTGGTGTGCGCCGGCGGCAACGCCGTATTCAACCCGGAGCCGATGGCCGATTTTATTGACTTTTTTGTGATGGGCGAAGGTGAGGATGTCATCGTCGAAATTATCCTGACCCTGCGCGAGGTCCAGCATCTCGACCGGGAGGCCCAACTGCGCCGTTTGGCCCGCATCCCCGGCGTGTACGTGCCCCGCTTTTACGCGCCCAGCTATTACCA
>CAZDMM010000363.1:0-7482 GCA_964505845.1 uncultured Caldilineaceae bacterium | reverse complement strand
CTTAAATCTGGTCATTCAGACCATACAGGCCGTGGGTGATCCGACCCGAACGCGTATCCTCTATGCGCTTATCAAGGGACCGCTCTGTGTCCGGGATTTGGCCATCTTGACCGGTGTTTCCGAGTCAGCCGTGTCCCACCAACTCCGCCTACTACGCGACCGCCAACTGGTTAAGTCAGAGCGGGATGGTAACATCATCTATTACTCACTCAAAGACCCTCACGTGGCTGTCCTCTTCCGCGAAGCTGAATTCCACGCTGATCACGTCTATCAGGATTTGCCGGATCATCCCTACCCTATCCCCTAATGGAGATAGATCACAGCATGCCAGCGGGGTTGAATGGCGATCAGCTATCTGAGCAAATATTCAAATAGGAGCACTGCGTATGGTTACTCACTTAAAAACGACCTGTATCACCTGCACCCGCACCGCTCATCGCTTTACCCAACACTATCGTTCGTTTTTGCTTGATCCCAGCACCCTATTTACCCTGACCAGCCTGCTTTTCCTGTTAGCCGCCGTCATTGTTGACCTGCGAAGCTCGGTCTTAACGGGTACTTCTGCCGAGACCAGTTCGTTTCTCTACCTGGCTGCGGCCCTGGTCGGCTCGGTTTACATCTGGTGGTCGGCGCTACAGGGTATTCGCGAAGGTGATTTTACAGCTGACATTCCGGTATCGGTGGCGACTATGGCGGCGATTGCCATCGGCGAGTACGCAGCTGCGGCTGTGGTCGCGGCCTTGCTGCTATTGGGCGGGATGTTAGAAGAATTTGTGGCGGCGCGGGCAGGGAAAGCGTTGGAAGCCCTGGCTAAACTCTTACCCCATCATGTGACTCTACGCCGCAATGGTCAGGAGATAAGTGTGGCCCTGGAAAAGGTGGTCACAGGCGACGTGTTGCTCATTCGGCCGGGTGAACGTATAGCTGTAGATGGTGAAATTGTGATGGGTATGGCCGCAGTCAACCAGGCGGCTATTACCGGCGAAAGCCTGCCGGTGGAAAAAAAGCCGGGGGATGGGGTTTTTGCCGGAACCTTGGTTGAGGGCGGGGCGCTGGAAGTGCGGGCGATGAAGGTGGGTGATGACACCACGCTGGGCCAAATCCGGCGGATGGTGGCCGAAGCCCAGGAAAAGAAAGCGCCAATTGAGCGGTTGTTGGATCGTTATGCCCGGCTGTACACCCCGATTGCCCTCATTTTGGGGGCGTTCCTCTGGTGGTGGAGCGGAGATATCCTGCGGGCCATTACCATGCTGATCGTATTCTGCCCGTGCGTGATGGTTCTGGCTACCCCAACCGCCTTGGTGGCTTCTATTGGCAACGCGGCGCTGCGTGGCAGCCTGGTTAAGCAGGGCGCAACCATTGAGGCGATGGCCCGGGTAGACACGATTGCCTTTGACAAAACGGGCACGCTGACCTTTGGCCGGCCCTGCTTGGTTGAAGTGGTACCGATGAATGGCGTGAGCGAGGCCCAGCTTTTGCAACTGGCTGCCAGTGCCGAGAAGTTCAGCGAACATCCGTTAGGCCGGGCCGTAGCTCAGGCCGCTCTAGCTCGTAACCTGCCCATCCCGGACCCCGACCATTTTATCGCTCTACCCGGTCTGGGAGTAAAGGCGTGGGTGGAGGGTCGGGAGCTACAATTGGGCCGTGTCCAGTTATTGGCTGACCAGGGGGACGCTATCGCCCCTGAATTCCCGCTTGAAACCATCACCTCTACGGTACAAGGGCGCACAGTGATTCCGGTGACAATTGACCAGCAAATGGCCGGAAGGCTCGTCCTTGAAGATGAAATCCGTCCCGAAGCCAGGCAGACAATTACAGCTCTGCACGGCTTAGGGTTGCGCACCGTCCTGATCAGCGGCGATAATCGGGCAGTGGCAGAACGGATTGCCAAGGAGTTGGGTGTCGGCGAGGTTTATGCCGAGGTATTGCCCCACCAAAAGGTAGTCATTATCCAACGTCTCCAGGCTGAAGGGCACATGGTCGCTTTTGTGGGGGATGGGGTGAATGATGGACCAGCCCTGGCAACCGCCGACGTGGGGGTGGCGATGGGCCAGGCGGGTACCGATGTGGCTATCGAAACGGCGGATGTCGCCCTGCTCTCAGACGACTTGACCAAATTACCTCACTTGCTGCGATTGTCTCGACAGGCAATTCGCGCTATCCAGCAAAACCTGATTTTCTCCCTGGGCGTTTTGGGAGCGGCTGTTGGACTGACCATTCCCGGAATTTTGACCCCAGTAACCGGAGCGCTATTACACGAGCTGTCCTCGCTGCCGGTTATCGCCAACTCGGCCCGGCTGATTGGAATGAAAGCTCAGGACTAAAAGCGCAACTTAATGCGTTCTCACGATGGGGCGGCCTGGTTGATGCAGAGACTGTTGGGTTAGCCGTATTTTAAATAGGAAATTCCCCACTGCGGAAATCTTTCACGTCTGGAATTAGAGAGACGAGTAATTCCTGGAACTCCTATACAGCCAATTTTAAGCTTGACTTAAGGTCGGGATAAGGTTGTCTTAAAGATAGCCAACCTCAATCTGTGATATGCTGGCGAAGGATCGAAATATCTGGACGCCGAGACGAATGAAGCTTAGTCAAATTATTTTAATAAAAACGGGCAGGAGGTGATCTATATGGTTATAACTATTCTAGAAGCTCAGGTTGCCCCAGAAAAAGTAGTCCTGCTTGAAGAGGAATACAAGCGAGGTATTAAGCAATTGGATGCAGGGATCACGCAAACATTTCTGCTACACGATTTCAAAGATGTGAGTTTATGGCGGATTGTTACCGTGTGGCAGAGCCGCGCTGCGCTTGACGAGATGCGGCAATCGGGCGAAACGCCACGAGGCATCGTGATGTTTCGGGCGGCGGGCGCTGAGCCAACCCTGTCGGTGTTAGATGTTGTTGCCCATGCCGCTGCACCGACATAGGATGATTATCTCTGGTCGTATTGGAGACGGTAACGAATCTCAAAAGTTTGAGGCTTGGCTGAGACAAAAGTCACATACTCGCCCACTTTTGAAGATCACACTGAGCTGATGGCCGGCCTCAAACGAGGCAGTTGGCGTTGAGGCAACGAAATCGTGTCAAAAGTAGAGAGCTGGAGAAGCAAACAGTTCATCTAACCGCACTTGCTCTAGCTTTGGATCAACCAGAAAATGGGCCGCAAAAGCACTCGGTTGCTTGGCCGCTGCTCCAAACACCTGACCTGCTGCCCGAATGCCCATATCCTCCCCTAAAGTAGCAATCAACAATAATAACACTGGGATGACTTGTCTCGGCCAAAAAAGAATTGCCGCGACGTATCAATTTGCACAGGTCGTCCCCGTTCTGATGACATCAGAGACGGTGAATCTGACACAGCCTGTGGCTAGCACTGTTTTTGCTCGTAAGCCTGATACACCGGTTTTTGGTTAAGCCAGGGAAGGCTTTTGGACCAGAGGATGATCGAAAGCTTTCTTTTTCTTCGAGGGACCCGTCCTTCCTGGTGTGTGATTTCCAAGATTGTCCCATAATAGAACAGCACCTAGAAGAACAAAATCAGTAGCCGGTTCTGTGACATCGAATGAAGCACTTTTCCTCGAAGTCAGGTCGAATTTACCCTGCTCCCATTTTTCCATCAGCTCGATTTAGTCACAAAGTGGGGGTACTAGGTCGTCCGGGGTAGTTGGCATCGACCGGCAAGGCGTCATTGTTTATCGGCATCTCGGCTCTATAACTATTGCGACCTTACAGGTCAAGTTGGCGAAGTTCGGACTTTAAGCCGAGCAGCGAGCCAGACGATTGGGATGAACACCGAACTGGAACCAGCCAGTCTATTCCGCCGCGATCTGCTCTAGTCCCACAGGATCAAGAATGTCAATCTGCTTGCGCCCAATATCAATCAAATGCCTGGCCTTAAAATCATTGAGGGTTTGGGTGGCCGTCTCGCGGTAGGTGCCAATCGCTTCAGCCAAATCCTGATGGGTTGCACAAAACTTACGCTGGGCTTAAATTTCCTTAAAAACTTTGGCTAGCGAGTCTCCATAAACCGACAAATCCCACTCGCAAAAGTAGCCAAAGGGAGTCTGCCAGACCTGGTAGCCGGTGCTGTGCAAGCGTTGTGCCAGGTTGTTCAAGAAAACCTGGGCAAATTCCGGTGAGGCGGTTGAGTTGGAAAGATGGGTGAAGGAGTGCAGTACGATATTTTTCAACTGGCGTTTGTTAGCCAGCCACTTGATATTTTTAACCACCTTGGTTTCCAAACCAGGCTTGACCTCGTCTTCGGCCTCGGCGTGCAGAAAAACGATGACCACGTCTGACACCGTTTCAGCCACATCCTGATCGGGTACATCGTTAAGGGTTTTGGAGAAGGATTTCCAGTAGAATCGTTTGGCTTGGAAGAGGAGTAACCTCATAAAGCTCTCCAGTTCACGCTATTACACTTTCGGGAAAGTGAGGGTAAAGGTTGTCCCGTACCCCACCTGGCTCTCAACCGTAAGAGTCCCATGCTGAGCCTCGGTCAGCTCTTTGGCGATGGCCAGCCCCAGGCCGGCCCCAGTTCCTGTGCGAGCCGTATTGCCTCGATAAAACCGATCAAAGATATGGGGCAGTGCAGCCGGTTCAATTCCAGGGCCATTATCTTGAATCGTGATGACAGCTTGATGGCCGGTGATGGTTGTAGCAAGGGTAATAGTACTGGGAGACGGCGTATGTTTAACCGCGTTGTCAAGCAATGCAAGCAATACCTGTTTAAGTGCGTCATGATCCCCCAGGATAGAGATTTCGGGTTCCAAATTGCAGATGATTTTTTGGTCCGGTGTAAGGAGTTGGATTTGCTGCCTCAGGTCTTCCAGCATAGGTTGGATCAGGATCGCTTCGCTTTGGAGCGACCGTTTGGCGTCAACCCGGGCCAGCGATAATAGATCATTCACCAGGCGGATCAGGCGCTCGTTTTCAGCGACGACATCGGCCAGAATATCGGCCTGTTCTTCAGACATGAGGGGTGGTTGGCGTTGGAGCAAGTGGAGGTTCCCACGAAGGGTCGTCAAGGGGGTGCGCAGTTCGTGGGAAGCATCGGCCACAAAACGGCGTTGGGTTTGGAGAGACTGCTCGACTTGCACGTAGGCGGCTTGAAGCCGGGTGAGCATATCATTGAAGGTGGTCGCCAGTTGCCCAATTTCGTCGTTTGGGCCTTCGTAGTCAATGCGACGGCCAAAATCACGCTCCGCGCCAATAGTTTGAGCGGTTTGCCGGATGCGGCTCATGGGATATAGGGTTAGCCCGGCCAACAGCCAGCCGATGCCAAAAGCGATGACCACAGTGATGCTGCTCCCGATAACCAGCACGCTTTGTAACACAGTCAGAAAGCGATCTCGATTAGCCAGCGACTGAGCAATCTGCTTAATCCTGGCCTCTTTCCCCGGTTCTGTCACCAGCCAACTACGCACGAGGAGTTGTTCCGTCCCCACTGAGGCTTCTTCCGTCCAGACCTCCCCTTGTTTCACGGCCGCTAAACCGTTCTCGTTGAGCGGTAAGATAACCGTATTGCCCACCGTGGCGTCGTGTTCGATCACCTGCCCATCCAGAGCGCGAAGTTGGGTATACGTTTCCGGGGCGTTCAGCCTGATCAGAGCCGGCCTGCGGTCAAAAACCGATAAGGGGGGCTGTTTTCCATCCATCACCCATTGGATACTGCCCAGGAGATCGTGAGCTATTCTCAAGGTGGATCGCTCGACGCTGAAATAAAGCACTGAGCTAAAGATCACCAGGGTCAGGGCCAGCAGGGCACTATAGAGCAAGGTCAGCTTTAAACGGATAGACATCGTTTAAGCCAGTTCTTCTCGCAGCACGTAGCCGACCCCGCGCACAGTCTGGATCAGGCGAGGTTCGCCCCCGGCTTCGGTTTTTTTGCGCAAGTAGCCCATATACACTTCCAGAACATTATCCTCTCCTCCAAAATCATAGCCCCACACCTCCTCCAACAGGCGATCGCGAGTCAGTACCTGGCGTGGATGGCGCAGCAGATAGCCTAATAGTTCAAACTCCTTAGGGGTCAACTCGAAGAAGCGGCTACCCCGTCGGGTTTCACGAGTCATCGGATCGAGAGACAAATCGGCATAAGTCAAAGATTTGTCTTTGGGCGTTTCCTCAAGCCGCCGCAACAAGGCTCTCAAGCGGGCCAGGAGTTCCGATGGGGCAAAGGGTTTGACCAAATAATCATCGGCGCCAGTATCTAACCCCTCCACCCGGTCTTCCACTGCATCGCGGGCGGTGAGCATCAAAATTGGAGTTTTGTCGTTGGTGGCGCGCAAGCGGGCTATTACCTCCAGCCCATCCAGTTCGGGCATCATCCAGTCAAGAATGATGACATCCGGTTTCTGCACCCGCAGTTGCTCCAGGACCTCCCGCCCATTCGTGGCGGTTAGAACCTGAAATCCTTCGTACAATAGGGTACGCCGGATCATCTTTAAGAGCTTTTGATCGTCGTCAGCAATCAGGATAGTGGGCATAGTAAATCCTCCGCTTCGCTGTATCAAGATTATAATCCAGAAGATGTTCTTCCAAAAGTGATGCGTAATGCGTGATATGTGAGGATTTTGCGAGTCGCGCATCACGTATCACACCTCACTGGCCCCTGTAGACATCCGTACCTAAAGTCATTATGGCAACTATCCCTGAGAAGAGGCTGGGAAAAGGCTGAGAAAACGCTGAGAATGAGGGGAGGAAGGGCGAAATCTCCTGGCAGAGCACCGAAGTCAGGAGACTTCAGACCCTGGCAATTCTCAGCATCCTCTCAGCTTGGGCTTAGGGATTTCTTAGGTGAACCTTCTATACTTGAGGAAAGTATTCTCCAAGTTGGAGAAATGGAGGGTTTGAAAAATGTTTAGAAACCTCTTCGTCAAGGGCAAAAAAGCCCCGGTTAAATGTAACGGCTATCGAAACGGCAACCAACATTTGATCACTTTGCAGCAAGTCGCTAAGAATTATGAAACGACAGCCGGCTCGTTTATCGCGCTCAAAGGGATTGATCTGCGGGTGGATCGCGGCGAGTTCGTCGCCGTGGTCGGCAAATCCGGCAGCGGCAAATCCACCTTGATCAATATGCTCACCGGGATAGATCGCCCCACTTCGGGGCAGGTGTACGTGGGTGACACCGCCGTGCACAAACTCAGCGAAGGACAAATGGCCGTCTGGCGGGGCAAGGAGATCGGCATTGTCTTCCAATTCTTCCAATTACTCCCTACCTTGACCGTCATCGAAAATGTGATGCTACCCATGGATTTTTGCCAGATGTACGGCTATTGGGATCGAGAGAAACGCGCCTTGGATTTACTGGCCCAGGTGGACATGGTTGACCAGGCTTACAAGTTGCCCACCGCCATTTCCGGCGGCCAGCAGCAGCGAGCAGCGATTGCCCGCGCCCTGGCCAATGATCCCTCTATTATCGTAGCCGATGAGCCAACCGGCAATCTCGACTCAAAAACTGCTGAGGCTATCCTGAAT
>CAZDMM010000362.1:0-7500 GCA_964505845.1 uncultured Caldilineaceae bacterium | reverse complement strand
GCTAGTTATCATCCACAATCAACTGCTTCCGCTTTTTGCCCTCATAACCAATAATCTGGTGGTTGGGGCTTTCTTTTACCTGCGTCCAGGCTAACACAATGGGCGCTGTCAGCTCAAACCAAAAGGTGCTGCCATGTCCCACCTGACTGGTAACCTGGATTTTACTCCCCATCAGGTGTACCAGGTTTTGGCTAATCGCCAGGCCCAACCCTGTACCCTCGGCCCGTTGTTTAATATCCCCTACCTGCTCAAAGGGCAGGAAAATAGTTTGCAGGTATTCTGGGTTGATGCCAATACCGGTATCTTCAACTTCAAAACGGAGCAGCCCTTGCACGGCAGGTAAACCGCTAGAGATAGACGGCTCAGTGTGCGCTTGAGAGTAGGTTTGCTTTACCAGCGTTACCCGGAAGGTGACATGGCCCTGCCTGGTAAACTTAACCGCATTGCCGAGCAGGTTAAGCAATACCTGGCGTAGATGCTGCTCGTCGGCAAAAATACCCATCGGCAGCGAAGCGTCTGGCTGGTAAATAAAAGCCAGCCCTTTTTGTTCAGCCCGCACCCGGCAGATAGCCGCAATATTGTGCAAAAAACTGGGTAAACGAATCTCGGTGGGGTAAAGCTCAATTTTGCCGGCCTCAATCTTGGAGAGGTCTAAAATATCGTTGATAAGGGTCAACAGATGTTCGCCGCTCTGTTGAATAATGGCCAGGCCCTCGGCTTGCTGGGGCAACAAATCGCCCCGGTGTTTGAGGATTTGGGCATAGCCCAGAATACCGTTGAGAGGGGTACGGAGTTCGTGGCTCATATTGGCCAGGAAGGCGCTCTTGGTTTGGTTGGCGACTTCAGCTTTTTCTTTGGCTATCAGCAGTTCGGCCGTCCGCTCTTTAACAATCTCCTCCAGGTGATCCCGGTGAAGCTTGAGCTCTTCCTCCACCTGTTTGCGTTCGGTCACATCGAGCATGATGCTTTCGTAGTGGGTGATGGTTCCGGCAGCCCCCCGGCGAGTCCAGTTCCAATCATTGATCCATCTGACTTCGCCCCAACGGGTGAAGATGCGATACTCTTGAGGAAATTCGTCTATGCCTTCTTGGGCATAGCGCGCCACCTCGTCCGCAACCCTGGCCCGGTCATCGGGATGAATAAGTTGGGCAAAGGTTAATCGTTGGGATAGAAATTCATCCGCATGATAGCCAAATTGGTTGATGTTTTCCGACATAAACTCTACCGGCCAGCCCTCTTTGGCCTGCCACAGATGCACAATGGCCGGACTGTTGTTAACAATCCGCTCCATTTCTTGCAGCCTGGCAACGGTGCGGTGGAGTTCTGCTTCGGCCTGGATGCGCTCAGGCATCTCTTTAAACTTGATCCAGGTAATCTTGTGGAAGCAAAGCAGCAAAACGACCAGGGCCAGGGTTGCCCCGGTGATATAGAAACCCATTGCTAAAAGCGCCATGATCTGGATAGCGCCGATAATCACCCCGATTTTGAAGGCCAAACCATCCAGAACGTTCCCTGGCATATGCTTGCTCCGGTTAGGAAAATAGGTTGAAACTCTGGCCCTAAAGAGCCTATCCAAAAATTTTAGCCGCAGCGGCTCCTGGACAGGCAGGCCGCTGCTGGCCGGCTATGAACTTGGATAGGCTTTAACGCTAAACCTGGTCAAGAAGCGAGCCATTCAACCTCTTTGGATCATTTACTTTTTTGAAAGATGGCGATACCTGAGGGGCAGGTGTGCCTGAACTGAAAGCCGGTTCCTTATAACAATTGTAGCAGAAATCCAAAAAAGATGTACACAAATTTTTGGGGGATAATTTTAAGTGGTTTAATCGGGCTTTTCTAATTCAAACTCTTGATGGATTACCCGGACGGCCTGGTCAGCCTCGCGCCGGGCCACCACCAGGGAAATGTTGAACTCGCTGCTGCCCTGGGCAATAGCGATGACGTTAATGCTGGCTCGCCCCAACGCCCCAAATAGGCGCCCGCTGATGCCCGGCGTTCCTTTCATGCCGGCGCCAACCACAGCCAGGATAACCACTTCGTCTTCCCATTTCACCGGCTCCAAATCGCGCCGTTCCAGCTCTCGCACCAGTTCCTGCTCCAGTGATTTTATGACTCTGGGCACATCGGGTGTGGGCACGATAAAACAGATGGATTGCTCTGAAGAAGCCTGGCTAATCATCAGGATGTTGGTTTCGGTCCGGCCTACGGCGCTAAAAATACGGCCGGCTATACCCGGCAAGCCCACCATGCCCGGCCCTTCGATGGTAATCAGGCTCATATTTTTAATGGTGGTAATGGCTTTAACGGCTCGGTTGCTTTCTCTGGCGTTTGCCGTGATCAAAGTGCCGGGATGGTCCGGCTCAAAGGTGTTGAGAATGCGCACCGGCATGTTGACCCGCCGGGCCGGGCGGATGGCCTGGGAATGGAGCACTTTGGCCCCAAAAAAGGAGAGTTCGCTGATTTCGGCATAAGAAAGATGGGCGATGGGATGGGCTTCGGGGACGATGCGTGGGTCGGTGGTCATCACCCCGTTGACATCGGTCCAAATCCAAACTTCGTCTGCCTCCAGGGCCCGGCCCAGGATGGTGGCGCTGTAATCGCTGCCGCCCCGGCCCAGGGTGGTGGGGATGCCTTCTTCTGTTGCGCCGATAAAGCCGGTCACAACGGGGATTTTGCCCTGGGTGATAATGGGCAGCAGGCAGGCTTTTGTTTTGGCGGCGGT
Organism: uncultured Caldilineaceae bacterium; assembly: GCA_964505845.1. GTDB lineage: Bacteria > Chloroflexota > Anaerolineae > 4572-78 > J111 > DSQQ01. Next base: position 4,778 of record CAZDMM010000362.1, on the reverse strand, counting down.
AGCTTCTATGAGGGGTACAGCGCCCCCAAAACGATTATCGGTCACGATCAGTTCGGTTGCGGTTACTGCCTGGGCCGGCAGCCCCATTTTATTGAGAATGGCGGCCACTTGCGGTGCGCTGAGGCGTTCACCCAGCCCACCGATGACATCCAGCGCCCGCGGGGTTAGCTCGCCCAACACCCGAATTCCGTGGCAGAGGGACTCAAATTCATCAAGTAGGTGGTTGATTTCAACCAGCACGGCGGCTCGCTCTGGGGTATCGCCCAAAAAATGGAGCGTGGCTTCGGCATGTTTTTGCTCAATTTTAGCGCGCGCGGCATGCGCGGTGGTTTCATCGCCCGCTTCAGCCTGATGAGCGGCCTGCAAGAGCATGTCTGTGACCCCACTCATAGCCGAAACGACCAGCACCAATTGCTGCCCTTGCTGGTGGGAGCGCCGGACAATCTCAACCAGGTTTTGCAGGGCCGGCACGCTCCCCACCGAGGTGCCGCCAAATTTCATAACAATTAACAAGGGATATTCTCCTCCACAAAAAAATACGATCTCTAACAGAGACCGTATTATAAAGCGAAAGTTTAAAAATTAGCCAATAATAAGCGGCGTCGAGGCGCTCAAACGCCTACCATCAGGCTGGCCAGCCGGATGGCTGCCTGCACCCGCAAATGCAGCTCTTCGATGTCAAAGGGCTTGGTAACGATGTCGCCCACGCCCACTTCTAACGCCTCTAAGCGGGCCTGGCGGTCATTTTTGTGGAGCATCATAATAATCGGGATGTGGCCGGTCAGGGTATCTTCGAGCAAACTCCGGCCAACCTGGTAAGGATTCTGATCCCTAAACTCGGCGCTCATTAAAACGGCGTTAGGCTGCCACTGCCGGGCCAGGCGAATAATCTCGCCGGCCAGGGCGGCGGTTTGAACCTGGTGGCCGTATCCTTCAAAATATAAACGTAAAGTTTCCCGAATATCATTATCAGGGTCGGCAATTAAAATGCAAGACTTGTGGATGCTCACCGGAAAATCCCTTCTCAACCGTTCCGCCGCGCCGAAACCTGTCAGGTTTCTATATCAATTGAAATTGGTGGTGTATGTGCAGTATGCGCCAAGTCGAATAGATTCGCTATAGGAGAATGGTCATGAAAAAAATGCTGAACCCTAAAGGAGTTTCAGCATTTTTACATATGTACGGTGTATACCTGGCTCAAGTATATTTTTTACTGATAAGAGTTTTTCGAATGGTGTGGTTTATGTAGTAGTCTTTGTGATTTTCCCTTCTTGACCCGACTCGTCGGATTTTGCTACCTTTTGATGTCCATTAGACTGGATAATTGTGTCATTCCAGGGTAAATTCAGGGGTAATTTGAAGAAATCGGCAAGCGAAGAAATGATCTGGATTGAATTACCACTTGTAGTAAGTTTGTTAATTATTTCGACTGCTGCCATCCGATCTGCCACTTTGGCTGGAATAGCTTCTAAGGCGTTTGCAATAATTTTCTGTTCTGTAGCCAGTTCGCAAGTGTTTTCCAAGTGAGTCGGTGGTGAAATCTGCGTAATGGCAACATTACTCGATTGAGGCATAAAGATCCCGTAGGGCAATAATCCGCGGCGAAGTTTACGCCACACCAGCCAATCAAGTTGCTGTAGATTTTGTCCGCTTCGCAATGCTACACTGGTAAAGCCCCCAGCTAAGTGCCGAACTGCTTGACTGCCAACGTTTTGGACAAGCCCACTTAGAGCATCTGGCCCATTGCGGATAAGATAAAAAGCGACTTGTTGGTTGCAGCAGTACGGCTCAAAGCTATACGCCAGTTTTGCCTGGATGTTGAATGGAACGCCATCGGCAGAACGAACTTCTGGTAAGGATAACTGGGTAGTATAAAAACCTACCCGCATCATTGGGCCAAAATTTTCTGATAAAGGTTTTAATCGGATATATCCCGGTCCTTCCAGTCTGACTGCTTGACCATCACGTTCGATAAGCACTACATAATTCTCAGGAATTAACCTGTATCCAATCATCTCTTTTATAGCTTGTCTTAAGGTACCCATCTTGTTTATCCTCCTTCAGCCATTTAGTATTTAGGCTCCATCTAAATTACCTGGTCAGTCGTTAATTACTTTTCTGGCGAGCAGGCTGATTAATAGTATTCCTAACAGCACCCCTAATAGGACCAACAGAAATATGCCTGTTAAAGATAGTTCGATCATTTTCCCTCCAATCCCTTAACCATTTTTTTATATCCTGGCCTCATTATATAAAGTTCAACCGACACAATCTATCCAATTTGCGTTACCGGTGATGCTAGATAATGAGACAAAGCAGATGGGAGGTGAGGCAAATTGTGACAGAGAAGAGATAGCCATAGGACAATAAAAAAGACAGGCTACCTACCTGTCTTTTTTTATTGTCCACGTAGACCGCCTAAATCAACATTAGGCGAGTTAAACTTTTTGGAGGGCTCTGGTTAATACAGTTTTGTCAGAAATCAATACTCGTCCAAAGTTGTGATTTGATGTTAATGAACATTGGCAGCAGTTGCATATTTAAGTAGCCGTAAGCCTTCCAACTGCACTGCCTTTGGATAGAGGGCTTTATAGATATTGCAGTTTGGTGATTTCACATCATAACGGCCTGTGGCCCGGTAGGTCGCAATCGGGCAGCCGCCACTGCACCAATAGCGCCATTCACAGTCGCGACAGCCTTCTTTTTCCAATGAAGAAGGACTCTGGACCCCGATAGACGAGGAACGAATGAGCATCATTGGATTAGGGTGATTAATATCTGTTATAACTTTATCCATCTCCATCTGGCATTTGGTAATATTCCCCCGGTGATCAATCACCAGATAATCTCTGGTTACGCCACAGGCATGTTCATGAGGCGAGACCAGATGACCACGGTCAAGAATGGCTCCTACAATACTCCAGGGCGGCAACTTCTCGGCGATAACACGATAGGCTGCCTCTATGCCGGACACCATTTGGGCTTCGGTATACTGTAAGTCAGCAAACGACATCGAGCATTCATTCTCGCGATAAAAATTTAAGCTGAACGTGAGATCATGCGTTAGGGCGAACTGAACAACTTGCTCAACATGCTGACAATTATGAGCGGTGATGGTGATAGACAAATGGGGGGGCAAGCCATATTTAATCAACTTTTCAATACCGATTATCACTTGCCGGGCTGAACTTTGCCCACCGGCATAAGGTCTCTGGATATTATGGGTCTCGTTTAGGCCATCCAGAGATACCATAACTTTAATTTGACGTTTCTTCAGGCCCTCAATCCCCGCGGTTGTTAATGCAGTGCCATTGCTCAGGATGACTGATTCCAAGCCGAGGCAGTAAGCCTGGCATTGGGCCAGAGCATAATCATGAATTTCAAAGACGCGCTCCATTTTGAGGGAAGCTTCACCACCGCCATACTTTAATTTGATGGCTTGATAACCTTCAGCGAGGGCTGACCGAATTACCGCATCAATGGCGGCTCGACCAGTGGCCTGGCTCATGTGCTCGTTGGTCTTATAAAGATAACAATAGGTACAGCGCAAATTACACTGATTGGTAATGTGCAGCCAAACCGTCAGGAGTTTAGTTTGGCCGGTCGTTGGGCGTTGTTCTATACCTGGCGGTTGGAGCAACCCCAAGGCAATAAGTCTGGCCAGGGCTGCTTCAGTTTCCATTTGAGCCTCGCCAGATTCATGGACAATATTGGTCAAGGAAGCAGGCTGTTTGAAGCGATGGAGTAATTCATAAGCGGCTTGATTGAGGACGATGATCCCTGCCTCACCCAGGGGATTAAAAGCAGTCCAGTAGCCTTCCTTGAGTGGCTCCAGGCATAATCCAAAAGGGTGGTGATAAATATCCTGAGCGGTGATGGGCAAACTCTTGAATTTTACATCTGGTAGAGGTGATAGTGAAACTGCGCAAGCACAGTCCTGACAGTTGGTGACAATAAGGTTATGGGGGGCGTGAATTTGGCTGCGGTCTATAATCTCGAAAGGTGAGGCAGGGGATGTATTCATAAGCCAACTCCTTCGTTACGACCTAAGAATGAGACACCAATGTGACATTTGTGTGTCTCGATTGTATCACACAAAAGTCCTATTTGTCAAGAGTATATAGACATAAAAAGAGGATGGTTTTAGGTAAACAACCATCCTCTACCCTCTTTTGAATTGCTTTGGGGGGGATAAGCTAGAATTTAGACGCCTAAGAGATCATTTAAAATCTGCATAAATGAGCGGATATCTACCCCAATCTCATGCTGCTCAATCCACTGCCGGGTTGACTCCCCCAGGGCTTGCTGGCGCTCAACCGGGAGGTCGCGCAGTTTATTATACAAATATTCCACCAAAGTATCCTGTTCGATGGCATTGGGTGAAAAGCGCATGAAATAGGCATGAGCTAGAAGAAAATGGTGCAACCCTGCCTCCAATTTTCCTTGCGAAAAGGCCATCTGGCCGCGTAACATTTCCATCTTGCCAAGGGGGGCAAAATGCTGGCGATTCTCTGTAAGGGTCTGCCCTTCTCCGAGCGGTACGTGCTGACCTGGTACAATAAGCAGTTCCGACCCCATCATTTCTTCTATTTCTTTTAAGCATTTTTCGGCAGCGGCCCTATCACCTAAATCAAACAATACCTCGGCCAAGTCCTGGAGTGTATCGGCCTGGTCCACCTGCCCCCAGCTAGACTCAACCAATGCTTTGCGCAAGTGATCTTCGCTTTGACGATAATAAACTAACCCTTTCTCCAACCCTTCTAATTGAGTCACAATGT
>CAZDMM010000361.1:1470-7502 GCA_964505845.1 uncultured Caldilineaceae bacterium | reverse complement strand
AAGGGCGATGCGGCGGCGGCTAAAGAGTTGGTGCGGCAGCAGATCGAAACGGATATCCAGCGGTTAGCGGCGAACGGGCCACGCGAGGGGCAGCCGGGCCTCATGGCCTCCTCTATGAGCGGCCGGGCCACGGAAATGATGGCCCTGGCCCTGGGGCCAAATCCGGGGGGCAGCGACTTTTCCGCCTGGAATGAACTTTTGTCCGAATACGGCCTGTCGGCAGATTTACAGCCGTTGGGAGTTAACCCGCAGCAGATTGCGCCAGGCGTCAAGCAGCAGCTACAGCAGCAGGCCGGCGGGGACAAAGAGGCGTATCGGGCCGCCCTGACCGGCTATATGCGGAATCTGAACAGCCAACTGGCCGGAAAGAGTTTCTCTCACGCCAACTACGGCCATGTCTACAACGCCATCCCCGGCTGGCAGGAGTATTGGAATGGGAATAGACCGGCCTCGACGATCCCGGCCGTGGCGCTCTCTGAGGTGGCTCAGGGGAATCTGAGCCGCTTAGTAAGCGCTTCGCACCCCTTGGGGGTTGGCGGCGTAGGCTCAGGCGGCGGCGGGCAGCCACCCCAGGACGCAGGGGCGCACGGAAGCGGGGGTGACAGGGAGCAGCGGGGCAAGGAAATCACCGCCTACGCCCAACCTTTTAGCCCGCAGCAGGTGGAAATGTACAAAACCCTGGCTGGGAAACTGAGCGCCTACGCCTCGACCCTCGAGGAGCTGAACCTCAAGGGGGCGACGCTGGCCGACGTAAGCGGCGAGGCAGCCCAGGTCATCAAAGCGGCGGGCAAGACCTACCAGCGGCTGGAAGGGCAGTACAGCCGGGCGCAGCGAGTGCTGCGCTACGATGAACTGCAAGGCAAAATGGATCACTTCTTATACCGTGAGGGGGAGCCGCTGTCCGATGAGGAGTCGCGGGAACTGACCCGGCTGCAAGAGCAGATGGTCAAGCCCACCCGCGCGGACGTGGCTGCCGCCCACCAGGTGAAAGGTTATATCCAGGACATCTTCCCGGTTTACGCTGAACGGGAAGCGGCAGGGCGGAAAGGGACGCGGCTGCCGCACCCCCTGATAGCCAATAGTCCGCTTTCCTGGGCGGCCCAGATTGCCGGGCGCGATCCGGGGCTGGTCAAGGAAGCGCGCCAGGCTGAAAAGCAAGGGCTGCGCCTGGGACAGCTGGGCCAGAAATACGGCGAGGCGCAGGCGTGGTACCAGGCCCTGGAGGAAGGCAGGGCGGATGCTTTTGCCGCTAGCGGCGGCATCAGAGATATGGCTGAGGAAGTGCGCGACCTGTCCAACCGGCGGCAGCGCCGCTATGAGGAAGCGGTACCACGCAAACTTCAGTATGATGAGGCGATGAAGCGGGGCGACTACCAAACCGCCCAGGGTCTATGGGACGAACTGGAACCCCTGAACGTCGAGATTGGCGAACTGAAAGACCAGATCGGCACGCTCACCCCCCACGTCAAGGAGCACGTGGACGCCCTCAAGATTCAGACTTCCTCGATCCGGGATGAAATCAAGGAGCGGCGTGACCTGTATAAAGCTCTGGGCGCTCAGGCCGGTGAACTGAGAAAACAGGCTATCGCCGAGCCGGACGCAGCGGTGCGGCGAGCCAAACTGGGCCAGGCCGAGAGCCTGGAGGAGCAAATGGGCCAGATGCGGGCCGATATTAAAAGCCAGGCCAGAGTGTTGGGCCAGAAAGAACGGGAAAAACAAGTTCTCTCCGACCTGATTCACGAACCGCAGGGCCGGGCCATCACGGGCCTGGGCAAGCGCCCGCAGACCTACGGCCAGATGGCCCTGGAAGAACTCAAGGCCGGCTACAGCCCGCAGCGCCTCTTTTGGGAGTTTCAGAACATCCAGCAGATGCAGTACATGGCCTTTATGCCCATGCTCCAGATGAGGAACCAATACCTGGGCGAGCAGGCGGCCTTGGGCCAGGCCAGCTACGCCCTGGGCGGCGGCGGGATGCCCCGGAGCGTCATCGAGGCCATGGCCAGCCAGGCCAATATGAGCCGGGCCTCCTCGGCCTTTGGGCGGGGGGTGGATAACTCCATCACGATGGGCCTGTGGAAAGGCTTTACCGGTTTCCTGGGGCAAAACGAAGGGGCGGGTTCATTCCTGGGCGCTGCCGGCTTTGATGCGACCTCGCTGCTGACGGCGGCTATGGCCGGCAAGATGGTCGGCGGGCCGGCCCTGGCGGCGATAGGTAAACTGGCCGGAGGTTTAGGGGTGCAGAGCGCGCCCTACTACCTGCCCGCCGGCGGGCCGGGCCTGCCTGCAACCACCCTGGCCGCGCTGGGCAGCGGCGGCGGGCTGGTGGCCGGCGGCCTGGGGGTGGGCCTGGGATTGGGGGTTAATGAATTTCTGGCCCACCTTGCGCCTCAAACCGGAGCGCAGCCGCTCGCCAAACACGCCACCGTCGGCGCTTATGAACTCGGCGGCCTCCTGGGTGGGATGTCGAAGCTCTTTACCGAGGGCAAAATTAGCCTGTGGGATCAGGCCAGCGCCGAAAACTTTGGCCAGGGCGTGGGCAACTATACCGGGGCGGTGACAAAGCCTATGCCGGTCTGGGTCACCAAAATCGAGGCAGAGGCGGCCAAACTATTGGGCGTGAGCACCGACGACCTGCCCTTTGATAAGCCGGAATTATACCAGATGGTGCAGATGGCGGCCGAGGATCAGGGCCTTACCCGCCAGCAGATTGAGCAGACGCCTGGCGTGGCTGAAAAACTGGCGGCGGAGAGTGCCGATTCTATCACTTCCGGCGTCTCGATGAGCCAGCGCGGGCAACTGCGCCAGCGGGCCATTGACATTTCAGGCTACGCGCCGGGCACTGAGGGCGCTCGCATGATGAGCGAGTGGGTGCAGCAAGGCTCGCAATTTGAGCGGCAGCAGCGCCTACAGGCGGCGGCAATGGTGCAAAACCTGGCCGATAGCCTGGACTTTAGCCCGCAGCAGCGCCGCGACATGAGCAGGAAGGTGTATGACCTCCTCGGAAGCGGCGCCAGCCAGGCCGAGGTGGGCCGCTCCTTGCAGCAGCGCGGGATGTCGAATCAGTTTTACTGGTCGCAGGCTGCCTACGCTTCAGGCCACCCGGAAATGGCGCTTACGGATGAGGCCCGGCCCTGGATGCCGAAAAACCAGGCAGCGCAGTGGGCCATCGAGGACAGGCGGCGGGCGGAAGATAACGCCCGGCAGTTAGGCAGCGTCAGCCTCACCGCGAGCGGTTTCACCTGGCAGGGCGGGCGGCAGGAGCAGGAGCTAGGCTGGGAGCGGCAAAAGCTGGACTTAGAACAGGAGTTCTGGGCTTTCCGGCGCAAGTCACAAACCGATGACTTTGCCATGCAGCAGAAGCTCTTTGATTTCAACATTCGCCAGCAGCGCCAGGCTTTGGAGTGGGAAGAAAAGCAAAGTCACGTCCAGAGCGCCTACTACGAAAAGCAGTACGCGCTCAACCAGAAAATCTTTGAGCTGCAAAGTAAATGGCAGCGCCAGGATTTTGACAAACAGGAGGCCCGGCTCGACATCCAGCGCAGTTGGCAGCTTGAGGATTCAGCCTGGAACCGGGAGAGCTTCCAGATTCAGACCGGCTGGCAGATGGAGGATTTGCAGCGGGCGCTGCGCTACGCCTCAAGCGGCCGGGAAAGGATGGACATTCGCCGCCAGATGGAGCGGCAGAGCATCCTCTCTGAACGAAAAACCACCGAGTTTGACCGCGAGGATGCCCGCGCTACCACCAAATACGATTGGGCCAAAGAGGATTTGGCCGAGAACCGGCAGCGGTTTGAGGAGATGAATGAGCTGCAGCGCCAGCAGATGGAGCTGGGCCGGGAGTATTGGCTTGAGCAAAAGACGATGGCTGAGGAGTATCGGGGTGTTCGCAAGGGGATGCTGGAAGAACAGATCGCCTTGCAGCAGGAACAAAACGCCCTGACGGTGCAGCAGTTCTATGACGGGATGGCCCTGGCCGACAAGCAGCACCAGCTTGAAACCGGGATAAGCGAAACCAAACACCAGTGGGCCGTAGCTGACCTGGCGCTGGCCCGCGAGCGGGCGGCGGAGGATGAGAAAATCCTGGGCCTGCAGCGCGAGACGATGAGCGCCAGCTACTTCTACGCCTTTTATCAGGCCATGGGCTATGAGGCGGCTACCAAAGCCAACCCGGTGCTTTCTGATATGGCCAAGTCGGCCGGGGAACTGGCCGACCATCTGGAGCGGGCGGCGGCGACCCAGGCTCAACTGGCCGGCGGCACAAGCAGCAGTGGTAGCCAGTGGTGGCAGGGACTCCCCACCCCTTCAAATCCTGCCGGGCCAAACCAGTGGCAGAACCCCAATCCCAATGCTACCCCCGATGCGCCCACCACTAGGGGGCCTTCGGCTCTGACGCCGGCCCCCACCCCGCCCTGGCTGAATAAAGGTTACGCCGGGGGCGGCTATACTGGCGACGGCGACGAAAGTGAGATTGCCGGCCTGGTGCATCGCGGCGACGCGAAGCGTGTGGTGCCGAGCGGCGGGGCGCTGGTCCCCAGGACACCCGGAAGGGGTGTAGTGCGCGAGGGCGAAGGCAGCGGCCAGATGGTGGAACTTTTGGCGCAGACGGTGGCCTTGCAAGCGGCCATTCTCTCGCAGCTTCAGGATGGGGGAGGTACAATTTTGATTGATGCGGATAAGCTCAAGAAAGCCGGCTTTTTGCATCAATCCAATTTTTCTCAGGTTTATAGATAGGGGCATTCCTGACAACTTAAGGTTGTGAAAAAAAGTCAAGTTGGGAAAGGAGATAAATCAAGTTCGGGTTGAGGTTTACGAATAACTTTAACAACATCTAAATCCTGGTTCTCTGGGGCGGCAAAGTACTTGACCGGATCAGTGGCCCGGCCTTTCTGACGAGCCTGGCCAAAGTGATACAAGCCCGGATATAACATTTCCAAAGAAATCCGGTCAAAGGGGACACCGATTTCATCAGCCACGGCATCGCCTAAGTCTACCAAGATGGCGTAAAAGAGCCAGGTGGCCCAGACTTGGAGCAGGACCCCGTTGATCGAGCCGGTCCACAGGTAGGCCAGGCCCAACAAGCGTTTGACCGTATGAAATGCCTCCTCGATGCGCCACCTTCGCTGGTACAAGTCGGCCACGACATACGGTGGCAGGATGGTTGGGTCAAGCACTGAGGTCAGGTAACCATACCAGACCCGGCCGGCTCTGACCTGGACCAACCGGAGGCGTAAGACCGGTTGACCATTGGGACCACCGCCTAAGACAATCAAACTATCGATAAGCCCGGTGGTGTGACTGAGCACCCGTTCAACCCGAAAGCTGGCATTGCTCTTAAGCCGAGTGATGAAGTGGGAGCCAGTCTGAATGACCTGGGCCAAGAAGGTGAAATCGTAGAAACCCCGGTCAAACAGTAACAACGCTTTCGTCTCAGCCAGCAAGGCCAGGATGTCAGCCGTGAAATTGGTATCGTGATCCCTGGCCCCGTCCCGATACCAAATCTCCACCGGCCACCGGCTGACCAGGTCAATGACCGTCCCGATTTTGCCGGCTAACTGACCCAAAGGCACATCTTGGAGGCTGTCCAACTTGCGAAACAGCGCTTCCAGGGTCGAGCCATCGACAATCCAGAGGTGCTTGAACGTTTGCTGGGCCACCGTCACGGCAATCGGCAGGGGGCGGTGCTGTCGCGCCGGCCAGCGTTGTTGTAACAACGGCACCAACTCTTTGAGCACCCGTTCAAACAGTTCGGCCGGAAAGATTAACAACCGTTTACTCAAAGCTTGTTGGGTCACTCGAACCGCCCGGCACCACAGCAAATCTTCTCGGGCCAACAGCCGGGTTAACTCGTGGACCGAGGGCACTTGTCGCCACAACAACGTCAAGACGACCGCCACCATCAACGGTAAGCCTAAAATCCGGCTGCGCAGCCCGAGTTGGTGGTACACCTGCATTTGATTGTTAACCAACGGTGTGAGCAGGTCGGCCAGTTGTCCAGCGATGACCTCATCACTTGGCCCCGGTTGTCGCCGAGG
>CAZDMM010000361.1:0-1460 GCA_964505845.1 uncultured Caldilineaceae bacterium | reverse complement strand
ATCGGGATTTCTTGGTTTTTTCGCACTCATAGCGCCAACTTTACTGCTGGCGCTGAATTTGACAAATTTTTCTTAGCTTAAGTTGTCAGGAATGGGCGGAGCCAATCACTACGGCCAGATCACCCTGACCTTTTATGCCACGGCGGGCGACAATATTCGAGCGGTGGTGTGGTGGAAAGCCAGTAACTATAACGCCAACCTGATGGCGACCTGGACCCGGATGATCTTTACCAAGAATTAGCAGGAGCTTCCATGGACATTCTTTATGCCGAAGTCATTGCCCATCGTTACGGCTTAACTCCGGCGATGCTGCCGGGGCAGGCGGGCACATTTGTGCTGTTCGAGCCGTTTGAAATTACCTGGTGGGGGAGTGCCGAGCCTCAACCGACCCAGGAGGAATTGGACGCTTACGCCCACAGCCCGGAGTATCTGGCGGTGTGGGGGGCCGAGCGTAAGAGAGTGGCCGAGGCCGAGGTCAACGCCTGGGCCAATGAGCAGGTCATGGCCCTCAAAATCCTTGAGCCTGAGCTATTTTACGTGGCGATGGTGGCCAACGTGGCTTTCCGGCTTTTGGAGTGGAACAGTCTGGGCAAACCGGAGGAGGTAGACCCGGCCCGCTTTGTGGTGACGCACGCCGAGGCCCAGGCTTACGCCGAAAGCTCTCAGCCGGGGATGACGCCCGCCGATTTACTGCGGCTGCAAGAGGTAAAGTGGAACCAGATGCAGCAGGGCTTTGCGGCGGTGGTTTATAAAAGGCGGCTGACTTTGGAGCGGATCAAGCTGGCGGAAGTCGGGCCGGGGCTAGAGGCGAAACTGGCGGCGATTCGGGCGGATTTGGGTGATTGACTCGCCGCTAATTCGGGGGTATACTGGGGGTATGAGTACCTCAGATACCCCCCGCCTGAAACGAAATGGGCTGGTATACCAGGCGCTGGGCCTGGCTGCCCTGCCGGTTATCCCCCTGTATATGCTGTCCTATCGCTTGATGGGACGGCGCTGCACCTACCGCTGGCCGGAAACGGACGTGAGGCCCACCGACTATACCCCCGTTCACCTCATCGGAAGCTGGCAGGAGTCCCCGTATTTTTTGAGCAAGCTCATTACGGGCCTTCTGTTCGTCATCATCCCCTCCGCCGTTATCTGGCTGATTGGGACATTTGGCTAAAACCCCCTAACGCTGACCAAACGAGCCAGGCTATCACCCCAAAGCCAAACAAAAAACCGGGCAGACTCCAGAGGCAGCCGAAAAGGGATCGCCCTCCTCATCACCTACCGGCCCCTCGTAGTGCGAAGCCCCCCTTGCGGGGAAAAGCCGCCGCCCTCGCTCGGTGTAAGTGACCCCACTCAAAAGCAGCAGCCCCACCACCAAAACTAAAAGTCCAAATTGGGCCGGCTGAAGGGGCAGGCTCACCGACCAGCTAAAGAGAAAGGCCGGGATGTAGCCGGCCAGGAACCAGAGC
>CAZDMM010000360.1:0-7533 GCA_964505845.1 uncultured Caldilineaceae bacterium | reverse complement strand
CGGCGGTAATCAGCACCAGTTGGGTCAAAATCAGGCGGCCCTTGCGCCGGAACATATTGCCCAGGGTAATGGCATACGGCGCGGACAAGAGGGCCTTGCCAACCCGCTCCACCAGCCGATCCAGCCAGTTAGAGCCAAAATCGCCCCCCAGACCGTAGCTGGCGATGGCCTGGCGCACCGTGATCATCGCCCCACTGAGCACCGGCCACAGCGCGGCCAGCAGCGGCGCGGCAATCGCGGCCAGGATTTGGTAGAGGATGGCCTCGGTTGACACCCGGAAAACGTCATAATCAATATTGAACAGGTTTAGAAACCATTGGGTGATGGCAAAGGCCAAAAACGCGCCCAGCGGCAGCGAGATAAACAGGGCCAGCGAGCCGTACACCAGCACCCCGGCCAGGTAAATCTTTACAATGGTGCCGGTGGTGCCGCCGATGGCCTTGATGATGCCGATTTGGTTGGTCTGCTGGGTGATGAGGGCCGTCAGCGTATTCAGCACCAGCACCACGCTGGTAAAGACCGAAATCACCGCCAAAATCTGCAACACCAAATTCAGCCCATCCACAAACATGCGCCCCCAGTGCTTGGCCGGGTCTTGATAAAAAGTCACCGCTACCCCAATTTTCTCTTTGGCCAGGCGTTCCTTCATCTCTGTGGCAACCTCTTTAGCCAGCTCCAGGCTGTAGGGCTTGACCCGCACCTTAATCTGGCCGAACTCGCCTTCGGGGATGTTGAATCGCTCCAGGCCCTGGGCGTCGGTAAAAAAGTAGGCGTCGCCGCCAAATTGGGGCGGCGGCACAAAGGGGTGGCGAATCTTGCTGCCGATGGTCAACGGGCGGTCGGCCCCATCCAGCTCAAAAATCACCTTGTCGCCGATATTGATGCCAAAATATTGGCTAGAGAGGCGCTCAATGCCCAGGTGGTCATCATCCGGCCACTTGCCTTCTTTCAATTGCAGGATGTCGTACTTCTGTTCGTCATAATCATCGCGCATCACCAGCGAGGCCCGCTTCCACTCATCTTCCGGGTGGAGCTTGTAGCGCACCGTGACCTCGTTGGCCACCTCCAAATCCTCAATCCCTGGAATTGACTTGAGCCGGATGGCCGTATCTTCGTCAATCCGGTCGGTCAGATACATTTGGATGTGCGAGGGAGTGGTGGCCTGATGCGCGCCATCCATGCCGGTGATGAGTTGATCCACCATGCCAAAAATAGCCCCAATAGCAAACACCCCAGCGGCAATGCTCAACACCGCCAGTAGCGTCCGGACTTTATTATTCCACAGGTCAAACCAGACCTTATTCCATATAACGCTCATAGTGATTTACGATTTTTGATTTACGATTTACGATTTTAAGTAGGTATGGAGCGTGATGTATTAATCAAACGGACCACGCTCTACGGACCACGCTCTACGCACCACGTATCAATAGCCTGTCCACGTCGCCCCACCGACGTATTCATCGCGGGTGATTTTGCCGTTGGTGATTTCTACCACGCGGGGCACGCGCTTGGCCAGTTCCTTATCGTGCGTCACCATAATCATGGTTTTGCCCTGCTCGACCAGTTGGGTGAACAGTTCAAACACATCGCCCGCCGTGCGAGAGTCGAGGTTGCCGGTCGGCTCGTCGGCTACAATCAGAGGCGGGTCATTGGCCAGGGCGCGGGCAATGGCGGCCCGCTGCTGCTGCCCGCCGGAGACCATGCTGGGTAGTTTCTCGGCCTGGTCGGCCAGGCCCACGGTTTCCAGGAGGTGCATGGCCCGCTCGCGGCGCTCTTTGGAGCTGTACTTGCCGGCAAAGTCCATGGGCAGGATCACGTTTTGCAGCAGGCTCAGGGCCGGCAGCATTTGGAAGAACTGAAAGATGATGCCGACATTCTCGCCGCGCCAGGAGGCGAGCTGATTTTCACTCATTTTGTGGACTTCGCGCCCGGTCACTACCACCTGCCCCGCCGAGGGCCGGTCAATGCCGGTAATCATGTTCAGCAAGGTTGACTTGCCATTGCCCGACGGCCCCACAATGGACACAAACTCGCCGTTTTTCACGTCAAAGGAGATGCCTTTAAGGATCGTGACCTCCCCGTCGCCCACCTTAAAGCTCTTAATCACATCCTTAATTTGGATGATCTCGTTATAACCATTTTTGCCGTTGCCGTTAGTATCATTCTGCCCGTTTTGTCTCCACATAAAACCTCCTCAAAGGAAGGATGAAAACAGACTCCGAAGTTACTTTTCATCCTTCATCTTTCTGCCTTATTTTTCCTGCGCTGCCCAAATCAAATTCACTTTGGGCCGATAATTTTCAATATCGTACATTTCATCAACATCCACCTGATTAACGCCCTGGGTGACCACCTGTAAATCCACGTCGGTTAAATTGTAGCGCTGCTGATAAGCCGTCATCCGGCCAAATTTTCCTTCGGACAACAAGCGGGCGGTCAGAATGGCAAAATTGGTGGCCCCCAACAAGTCCTGCCCATCGGGTGGGCCGGTGCGCAGCAGATAGGTGAGCGGCTGCATAAAAACCTCTTCGCCCAGCAGGTGCTGCAGCAGCTCGGCGGCGACCATGCCGCTGCCGGCCAGGCTGGTGCCGGTTTCAACCACTTCCTCTAAATTGAACTCGCCCTCGGCCCCGGCTTCGCGCGCTTTATCTTCGGTCAGCAGCTTTAAAACCTCCGACTGGCTGCGGGGCGACAGGTGGGGCGTGTATTTGAGCACCTTCTCCGGCACAATCCGGGAACCGTCGCTCACAGTCACTACAGCGTAATTGCCCGGCGTCACGCTCTTATCGCGCATCACCAGGTAAGCCAGCTTTTCCGGGTCGTAGGGCACTTCGGGGATAATGGCCCGGTCTACCCCGGCCAAAAAAGCGGTCATCAGAGAACTCAGCCCGGAATGAACCCCAAAGGTTTCAATCACCACCACCTGCTCCCGCGAGCCGGCCAGGGCGCGCAGTTCGTGGATAAAAGCCACGCCGCGGGCCAGGCCGGTGCTAAAGCCGATGGTGTAATCGGTGCCGTGAATATTGTTGTGGACGGTCTTTGGGATAGCAATAATGGGCACTCCCTTTTGGCTCAGGTGAGCGGCGTACCGGAGCATGTCATCATCACCCACCACAATCAAAGCGGCATAGCCCAGCCGTTCCACCACATCTATGATGTGGGCGGTCATATCCTGGGTATTCGCCCCGGACCGGTGCAAAAATTGAGGCACAAACCGGCTTGGCAACTGGGACGGGTTAATCCGAGAAGCGTGCAAAAAAGAGCCGGGGGTGCGGTCAATAGGCCGCACCATATTTTTGTTCAATTCGATAAAATGTTCGCCATAGGTGGTCGGGTCGTGATAATTGTATTTGATCAAGCCTTCCCATCCTTTGCGTACTCCAATCGGCTCAAACCCGGCGTCAATAACCCGGTAAACCAGGCTCTTGAGGCACATGTTCAAACCCGGCACATCCCCCCCGCCGACTAAAATCGCTACTCTCTTACTCATAAAAATCTCCTATCGTGATACGTGAACTGTGAGGCGTGAGGCGTGATACGTGTTGCGTGGTACGTTTACGCCACACGCAACACCTGACATTTGACACTTGATACTCACCGCCAAGACAACATCCGCTCATCCACCCCGGCGTAATTGAAGGTTAGATCCTTTAAAGTGCCGTTGGGGAACATCGGGCGCTGATTTGAGCCATCCACATTCATAATCCAGATTTCCCACTTGCCCGTCCGGTCGGTCATAAAGGCGATTTGCTGCCCATCCGGCGACCAGGCCGGGGCGGCGTTGTTCCAGTTTGGGTTTTCGCGCGGCACAATCCGTTCTTTGCCATCCACCATCTGCACATTGGGCGTAGTGTTGTCGGCCAGCACCGTCAGCGGGGTTTCGGTTAAACGCCGGCGGTTGGAGCCGTCAAGATTCATGGTGTGAATTTCCCAATGATCATTTTGCCAGTACGACAGGGCTATTTTGCTGCCATCCGGCGAGATTACCGCTGCCCGGTCTCTAAAATCGGTGGTCAAGGGGCGGGCGTTGTTGGTTTGGGCGTCGTACAACCCCAGCCCTTCCCGGCTGCGGAAGATAAACAGGTTGGGGTTGGTGGGATGGCCGCTGGGGCCGTAGTTATACTGGCCGGTGGCCGGGTCGTTAAGCTGTTTGGTGCTCAAGTTCAGTTCTTTGAGCGACCAGTGGGCATCGGCTGGTACTTTGAATTCAATCACCGAGCCATCCTGCTCAATATCGCGGGCATTGCCGGGGATGTGGACGCCGTCCTCGTTTTGGGCCGCTTTAGCCAGGTCAATCCGGCGCTCTTCTTCGTTCAACTGCCCGCCGTTTTGCCAGCTAAACACAATCCTGCTTCCATCCGCCGACCAGGTAGGCGACTTCATCTGCCGCCAGCCCCGGGCCAGGCTTTGCTCGCCGCTGCCATCTATATTGATGGTAAACAGCTCATATTCCGGCTCCCAGCGAGTAAAAACAACCTGCCTGCCGTCGGGCGAAAGCTGCGGGTCAATCCCGTTGGTAAGGTATTTCAGGCCGGTTCCGTCGGCATTGATAACATAGATACCGGCCCCACTTTGGGTTTGGAAGACCAGTTTGCCGCCGCCGTTGCTGCTAACCGGCTGTACCGCCGCACTCTTGCCGGCGCTGGCGCTAACTACCGGCTGGGCGCTCTGAGCCGAGGGCAGGAGCAGGTCAATGCCTTCCACCTGCCAGCGGCCATCATATTGGCCGGTGTAGACGCTCACCTGCCGTTTATCCGGCAGCAGCGTGGCCTGTACCTGGTAGGTTTGCGGGCTGATCCAGCCGGTCCCGGTCACTTCAAAACCGGTCACGGGTGGGTTTAATAGCCCGGCCAGAATCTTGCTGTTTTTGACATCATCGGTCAGGTAAAAATTCATGGTATCGGCCAGGGCCGGCCGGGTCAGGGTTATCAAAAAGCTCTGCGCCGCCGCCCGCGCCAGGTTGGTATCCAGGTCGTCTACCTGCCTGGGCGTGTTTTCCTGAGCCAACGTTACGGGCGTGGTTTTGGTAGCCACTAACAGACTCACCAACATTACTAACGTAAAACGTAAAACGTAAAACGTGAGGCGTGACACTTGCGCTTTGCGCGCCTTCGGCGACGTGACGCTTGACACTTGGCCCCTGACACTTGACACTTTAGCACGTGACGCTTTCATAATTCATCCCTCATCCTTCAGCCTTTGTTATAGTTCCGGCCCAATCTTAATATCCACATAGGTCGTCATGCCCCAGCGTAGCTTAGAGGTGTCGCCTTTGGTAATGTCAATCAGCACGGTGTAAGTTTGGTCGCCGGCCTTCGTTTCGGCCTGGGGCGTAACCCGCACCACTTTGCCTTCATATTCTTCCCCCGGCAGAGCGTCAACGCTGATGCTGACGCTGGCCCCTTCTCGCACGTTGACCACATCAATTTCGGTCAGGTCATCGGTTTCAATTTGCCAGCGTGAAGTGTCTCCAAAGGAGATGGCTACCGTGCCCGGCTGGACAATTTGACCCTCATCAATGTTCAGGCTGCCGATGACGCCATCAAAAGGAGCCAGTAGTTCCGTTTTAGCTAGGTCTGCCTGAACCGACATAACGCCCGTCTTGGCCTGTTCTACCCCGGCCTCGGCAATCTTCACCCCGGCCTCGGCTACCCCGATCTGCTCCTGGGTAGCGCCGCTTTTGACATCGTCCAGGGCCGCCTGGGCCGCAGCCACGTCAGACTGAGCCTGGGCAATCTGCTCCGGCGTTGAGCCGGCCAGTACCTGGTTCAGCGCCGCCTGCGCCTGAGCTACCCCGGCCCGCGCAATGGCGATATCTTCGGCGGTAGCCCCATTCACCAGCTTGTCATACTCGGCTTTGGCGGCCTGGTAAGTTAAGGTGGCTTTTTGCAGGGCCACCCCGTAAGGCTCGGCCACTTTGGGATCGCCATAAACAAATTTATCGTAATCGGCCTGGGCCAGGCGCACGTCGGCTTCGGCCTGAAGCAGCCGGGCCGAAGCGGCCTGCAAATCTTCGTCGCGGGCTTTGGCTACGGCTTTGTTCAAAGAAGCCTGGGCGCTGGCAACCTGGGCTTTGGCTACCTCAATGGCTTCTTTGGTGGGGCCGGCAATCCGCTCGGCCAGGGCTGCCTGCGCTCTGGCCAGGGCTGCTTCGGCCTGGGCTATTTTGGCCTGGGTAGCCGGGGCTTTCACATTAGCCAGGTCGGCCTGGGCTTTGGCCAGGTTAGCCTGGGTTTCGGCCAGGCCGGCGTTGGCCGCAGCCAGTTGAGTTTGGAGGGTAGTGTCATCCAGCTTGGCCAGGATTTCCCCTTTTTTAACCGTATCCCCTTCTTCAACTTCAATGGAAGCCACCCGGCCGCCTACTTCAAAAGCCAGCTCCGATTTTTTGACCGGGACGACAAAGGCTTCGGCCGACACCACATCGGCCGCCTTGGCCGTGCTGGCAGTGACCGGTTCTGGGGTGGGGGTGGCAGCCCCGGCCCCGCAGGCTACTACAGCCCCGGCCCCTATCAAGATAATCACCAGGATGAGCAGGACATACTTAAGTTTCATGAGTTTCTCCTTCACCGGGCTAAAACCGGCGCAAATTCCCTTTGACTGACTTTAATTTAACAAATGCTTGTTTGCTAATCGTTACGACAAGCGTTACGGAAGGTTAAATTGTGAAAAAAAATACTTTTACTTTTAACCTGGTAGGCGAGGGAAGCAAAATTAGCCCCCCTATCATTAACACTGTACGAGCTAGGCCCCAGAAAGTTTCTTGGCCTGGGAACCGGCCGCAAAAATCTCCAACGCATGCCGGTGAATCGTGTCGAAATCGGCCTGGACATGGCGCAAATGGGTCTGTTCTAGCATAGCCATGCCATGCACCAGCGCCCACAGGCTGTAGGCAATCTCCGGCAAATCATAGCCGGGGCGCGGCACAATGGCCCCGGCTTCCATAGCCCCCTGCACGGCCTGGAGCAGGGTTTGGTAAGGGTTATCCTCCAGGGGTGACTCGTCACACACCGTCGCCGGGGCAGCCATATCGGTGAAGATGAGCCGGAAATGCTCCGGGTTCTGCCGGGCAAACTCCAGATAGGCCAGCCCCATTTTGAACAAACGCTCCATCGGAGGCAGGTCAGCCGGGACGCTGCTGAGATAGTCGTTTAATCGCTCCATCCCTTCGGCACAGACGGCGGTGACAAGTTCATCTTTGCTGTGGAAATACTCATATAAACCGGAGGGACTGTAGTCAATACGGCGGGCCAATTCTCGCAGGGAGAGGCCATCAATGCCCTTTTCGGCAATAAGCTCACGGGCGGCCTGCAAAATATTTTCTTTGGTTTTATGGTGCCGGCGCTGGCGTGGAGTGGTAGCTGTTATCATTTTTATCGAACTTTGTAAAAATTCCGAACACTGTTTGATTGATTATAACCGTAATTCGCACTTTTGTCAAGGTTTTGTTCGGAAACTGTCAGAATAAGTTCAGGGTTATTTGGCAAACCTTCCCGGAAGCTCCAAATAAGCTTTGTCTCAAAATTGGCGGGG
>CAZDMM010000359.1:5333-7534 GCA_964505845.1 uncultured Caldilineaceae bacterium | reverse complement strand
AAGAAGTAGGGAGTATGAAGTAGGGAGTAAGGGATTTCTACCCTATTCCCTACTTCATACTCCTTATTCCCTAAGAATATGTTACAAGACACCAAAATTTGTTTTATCGGCGGCGGGGCAATGGCTACGGCCATGATTGCCGGGCTAACCCAAAAAGAACTGATTAAACCGGAGAACACGGTTGCCAGCGACCCCTACCCGGCCCAGTTAGAAAAGTTGAGCGCCAGCTATCACGTCCATACCACCGCCAGCAACGTGGAAGCGGTCAAAGGTAGAGATATTGTGGTGCTGTCCATCAAGCCGCAGTCGCTGGGTGAGGTGGGGGCAGAGTTGCAGGGACATATTCCGTCCCAGGCGTTGGTGCTCTCCATTATCGCTGGAGCAACCATCACCAAAATCAGCCGGAAACTGCACCATCACAGCATTGTGCGGGTCATGCCCAATACACCGGCGCAAGTAGGCAAAGGCATGTCGGTTTGGACGGCCACGCCGGAAGTTAACGAGAAGCAGCATCACCAGGCCAAAACTATTTTGGCGGCGCTGGGTGAGGAACTGTTTGTAGATCACGAAGATTACCTGGATATGGCTACCGCCCTGTCGGGCACGGGGCCGGCCTATGTTTTTATGTTTATGGAGGCCCTGATTGACGCCGGGGTGCATATGGGCTTTTCGCGCCGGGTTTCGGAACAACTGGTGCTGCAAACCATTGAAGGTTCAGTAGCCTTTGCCCGCTACAGCCAGCGCCACCCCGCCGAAATGCGAAACATGGTCACCTCACCGGGTGGGACTACCGCTGATGCTTTATATCAATTAGAAAAAGGTGGCTTTCGGACGGTGATCTCCAAAGCGATTTGGGCGGCTTACCAGAAGTCGCGCTACCTGGGGAGTCTTGATAACGATGGGTGAGTCGCTGGCATTTGTCATTAACCTTGTCTTCCGAGTCTTATGGTTTGCTATCCTGATTAGGGTGTTACTCTCCTGGCTGCCTATGGCCAACATTCGGATTGACCCCTACAACCCGGCTATCCGGTTGTTGTACTCTATTACCGATCCCATCCTGGAACCTTTGCGCCGCTACACCACCATTGGGATGATTGATCTCAGCCCGCTCATTGCTTTACTGCTGTTAGATTTTATCCGCCAAATCTTAATTTCCTTGTTAATCTCGTGAGACTCAGGAGACAAGCCCATGCGTGAATTCAAGATTACCAAAGCTGAAGAAGGCGCCGCTTTTGCCGTTCACGTCGTTCCCAAGTCGGTAAAAAATGAAGTGGTGGGCAAACACGGCGACGCGCTGAAAGTGCGGCTCATCTCAAATACGGTCGGCGGCATTGCCAACGAGACCCTGATCAATTTTTTGGCCCAGAAGTTGGGCATCGAACGCAACAAGGTGGAGATTGCGGCCGGCCTGACCTCTGCCGAGAAGATGGTGGTGGTGGTCGGCGTTACCCCCGCCGATGTGGAAAGCCGCTTGCTGGGCTGATAAGGAACTTTTTGTCTCCGGCCAACGTCTCAGAGGATAGACACTTAACATTATCGAGATTAAGGCGACAGGCGCTTATCGGATCCACAGCGGGCTTTCACACGCGCCTGTCGCCTGTGGTTGGAGATGAGGATAATGAATTTAGATTTTAGCCATAATATTGTTTATACTGCCCTGCTGGGTGGCCTGGCGCTGCTTTCGGCCTGCGGCGCTGCCGCCCCGGAGGATATTCCGGTAACGCCCGCCATCCAAGCGCCGGCTGCCCCGCTGACTACTCCGGCAATGGAGATCCAGGCAGATAGTGTGGCGGCCCCAACCGCCACTCTGCCCACCGAAATTACAGAACCTATTTCACCTATTTCCTCCTGCCAGGCTGATACCGTTGACTGCGCCCCCACCCCGGCCAGTGTTGAACCCCTTGCACCTGTCGCCCCCCTGCCGGCCGAACCGGCTCAACCTGTGCAGCAAGCGGTGGTTGCGCCAGACGCCCAGGCGGTTAAACCACTGCCTGGCAGCGACACCGCCCTGTCCGCCGCCATTGCCGATCTGGCCAGGCAAATCGGTGTACCGGCCGATCAGATTACCCTGGTTTCAATGGAAGCCAAAGAGTGGAGCGATACCGCCCTGGGCTGTCCGCAGGAGGGCATGATGTACGCCCAGGTTATCACCCCCGGCTTTTTAATGGTCTTGTCGGCCCAGGGGCAGCAGTATGAGTACC
>CAZDMM010000359.1:0-5323 GCA_964505845.1 uncultured Caldilineaceae bacterium | reverse complement strand
ATCAAAAGACCAGCGTGGTGTGGTGTAAAAAGTAGCCCAGCGACGTTTAAGTTTTTGGCGCAAATAGGCGCAAATCGCTCCGGGTATTGGGCCGCCACAGGGATTCTGCGGCCTAATGACATCGCAGAAACGCGCTCTCAGCCCCCCTTCAATATCTCCATGGCCGCATTGCGGCCATTTAAGCCGACCACCCCGCCGCCGGGATGGGTGCAGGCCCCGCACAAAAATACTCCGGGCATGAGGGTGCGATAGGCCAGCCGTTTATCCCACATGTACTCCGGCGTAATTTCTCCCTGAAAAATATGGCCGCCGGTCAACCCTACCTTAGCCTCAATATCGGGCGGTCCCAGCACCTCATAATCAATCACCGCCTGAGGAATGTTGCTGCAATAACGCCCAATCGAGTTCAACACCACCTGCCCGGCCTGCTCTCGGTGGCTGTCCCAATCTCCCTCAGCAAAGGTGTGGGGCACATACTGCGAAAAAACGCTCATGGTATGCTTGCCCGCCGGGGCTACGCTGGGGTCATGCACCGTCTGAAAGTAGATTTCGGTCCAGACCCGCTCCGGCAAATAGCCGGCCCGAGCTGTCTCAAACGTGCTTTGCCATTCTGCTTTGGTCAGCGGCGTGTCCACCACCGCGTAATGGTGCGGCTCCATAGTGCCGGGCCGGGCGGTAAAATTGGGCAGTTCGCTCAACGCCACGTTGACTTTGACCGTGCAGCCGGTGATGGGCATCGCTTCCACCTGGGCTTTCCAGCCGGAGTCGGCTGACTCGCCCAGCAGCCGCAGCGTTACCCGCGGGTCGGCATTAGAGACCACCACCGGGGCGTAAATACGCTCACCGCCGGCCAGTTCGACTCCTTTACCGGGGAGAATCCGGGCCACCGGCGCGCCGGCGGCTACGGCTGCCCCGGCCTCGCGGGCAGCATCACACAGAATAAATGAAACCATGCCCATGCCGCCTTTAACAAAACCCCACTGCCCCAGGTACTCTCCCATGCGCCCACAGAAGTGATAAAAATAAATAGAAGCCGTGCCTTTGTCATACGGGCTGGCGTTGGCGCCGATGATGCCTTGCCCGGCATAGGCCAGGTGCAGCCGCTCATCGTGTAGATAACGCTCCAGGTACTCCATCATAGACCACTCAAAAATAAAGTTGATGGCTTCCCGGTCGCCCTTGAGCCGCTCTTCTACCTGCTCACGGCTGGGAGCGGGGCCAAGCCACATATCGCGCTCGTCGGAGGGACGCAGGGCTTCGGTGGCCCGGAGCAGCACCTCGTGCATGGCCCGCCAGCCCGCCAGGTCGCCCGGCGCCAGTTTTTTGATTTCCGCCTCGCACCGTTCCTCGTCATCCCAAAGGTGAATACTGCTGCCGTCATCGAACGGCACAAACATGCCGTTGGCGGCGGTCCACTGAAAGCCGCGCGCCCGCATCTGTAACTCGTCAATCACCAGCGGGTGCATCAGCCCGGCCACGTAGGCGCAGGGCGATACCTTGTAGCCGGGGAAAGGTTCTTCCAGGGTACAGGCCCCCCCCACTCGCTCTCGCGCTTCTAATACCAATACCTGTTTACCTGCCTGGGCCAGGTAAGCGGCGCAGGCCAGGCCGTTGTGCCCTGCCCCCACTACAATGACATCCCAACGACGAGCCGCCAGCTCTTTGAGCGGAGCCGGCAACCCAATCCGGCCCAGGGTATCAACTGCACTTAAATTTTTCATTCCCCAATCCTCCCAACTACCAATTGATGGCTGCCCATGAGAAACAAAACTCACCGGCGGCCTGGGATTATAACATTAGCGGCTTACTCCTAAAAATCACCCAATAATTGGAGTGTTGCTTGACTCAAAAGCGAGTTACAATGATAGAGAAAAATAACACAAGTTATTAAAGTCGGAGACGGATTATGGATTACTTCTTAGAAGATCGCACCGTTGACCTTTTGGAAAACCGCACCTTTGATGAGATTCAAATTGGAGATACGGCCAGCCTCTCGCGCACCCTGACCAAAGAGGATATCCAGCTTTTTGCCGTCATGTCGGGGGATGTCAACCCGGCGCACCTGGATGAGGAATATGCCCGCAGCGACTTATTCCATAAAATCATCGCCCACGGGATGTGGGGCGGCTCGCTTATTTCAACCGTGCTGGGGACTATCATGCCCGGCCCCGGCGCTATCTACTTGGGCCAGACATTACGCTTCAAACGGCCGGTTACCCTGTTTGATACCATCACGGTTTCAGCGACAGCCGCCGCCAAAGATAGCGAAAAACATCGCATCACTTTTGATTGTCACCTGACCAATCAACGGGGCGAAGAGGTGATTACGGGCACGGCGGAGTTGATCGCACCCACCGAAAAAATCATCCGGCCGCGGGTTATACTGCCGGAAGTGCGGCTGCATGATTACGGAGCGCGTCATCGCCAGTTGGTGGGTTTGGCTTCAGGGCTGGCCCCCATCCGGGTGGCTGTGATTTACCCGGTTGACCGGACTGCTTTGCTGGGCGCTATTGACCCGGCGTTGGCCGGTCTGATTATTCCCGTATTGATTGGGCCGCAGGATAAGATTCAGGCAGCCGCCGAGGAAGAAGGCCTTGACCTGGGGCCGTATGAAATTATCTCGGCCGAAGACAGCCACACGGCCATCCTTAAAGCAGTCGCGTTGGCTCGTAAGGGTGAGGTAGAAGCCTTAATGAAAGGCAGCCTGCGGACTGAGGAGTTGATGCAAGTAGTGGTAGCGCCGGATTATGGGCTGCGGACCAACCGCCGCATGAGCCATGTGGCGGTCATGGATGTGCCTACCTATCCCCGGCCTTTATTCATTACCGATGGCTCCATTAACATCTACCCTACCCTGGAACACAAGCGAGACATCACCCAAAATGCGATTGATTTGGCCCGCTCATTGAACATTGAACAACCCAGGGTGGCGCTGCTTTCGGCCATTGAGACGGTTAACCCCAAGGTGAAGTCGAGTTTAGAGGCGGCCGGCCTGTGCAAAATGGCTGATCGCGGACAGATTACGGGGGGTCTGGTAGATGGGCCGCTGGCTTTTGATGATGCGGTATCCGCCGCCGCCGCCCAGGCTAAAGGCATCAACTCACCCGTAGCCGGTCAAGCTGATATTTTAGTTGCGCCTGACCTGGAAACCGCCACGATGCTAACCAAACAGCTTGAGTATTTAGCCGAAGCTCAAGCGGCCGATATTGTTTTGGGAGCGCGGGCGCCGATTATTTTGAATAGCAGTAGCGATAACGCTTTAACCCGGCAGGTTTCCTGCGCCATTGCTTTACTCTTAGCTTACCAGAAAATCGGCTGCAGTTCCGGTTTACTTCTTGGGCCAGCACAATAAAAGGCCCGAAGTGGCATCATCGGGCCTTTTGAGAACGCTATTTTCTTGTCAGACGGTTGGGCTGCTCAGGCGTCGTCGCGACCGCCCATGCGGCGGCCGCGATTATCATGGGGTCTGGCCGGGCGAGCTTCATTCACGGTAATAGCTCGGCCTTTCAAATCCTTGCCATTCAACGCTTCGATAGCTGCTTGAGCCTGGGAGGAGTCGGGCATTTCAACAAAGCCGTAGCCGCGGGATTTGCCGGTGGCCTTGTCTTTAATCACGGTGGCCGATGCTACCTGGCCGTGCGCTTCAAAAGCTCGGCGAAGTTCATCATCAGAGACAGCCCAGGCTAAATTACCAACATAGATGTTCATCTTAAATCTCCTACTAACATAAGAAGTAAACCGACAGACGTTGCCGCGCGGTTACCGCGCCCACTACCAACAAAGCGTGCGATTAACCCCATAAGGACGGCCACACCCAGCCCTCCTTAAAACGTAGTGGCTATTTTCCTATACCCCTCCTCCAACAGTAGCCTACCTTGTAAAAATCAATCAGCGAATGTAGCAGCTTACCAGAAGCGAGAATTAACCCAAAGAAATAAGAAAAGATACAAGTGTTTTATTTCTTAGTTTCTCATTTGTTTCTGACTTGTTCAGAGCAGGTTATCAAACTACGAATCGCTCATACTCATTTTCACAAGGCCGGCCCCAAACACCCCAAAATTCACGTGTGGCAGGGCGCATAATGGCCGCGCCACAACTCTCCACAAAGAACGGTTCCTCCGGGTGAACACAGATACCATTGACCGCGCTGTGGTCGCGGGTTAGCGCCAGCAGATCGGCCAGGGTTATGCTGCCCCGGTTGAGGATTTCTTGAGCGCGGCTCAGGCGAGTTTCTGAACTGGCCCGTGAGCGAGGCAGCCGCGCTCGTTCTACCGTTATATTTTGTGAGATGAGACAATGGTTGGTATGCACCAAAGCGCCGCTGTTAATTTCTTGAACGTGGTAACGGGAAGCCATGGCTTCGACGTTATAACCGCGTCCGGTTGAGTCGGCCAAGAGATAATTGTGCCCACCGGCCAGTTGAGCCTGGGTGAGGCAGGCTAAGGCAGCCTCCAGGTTATCTTGCGCCAGTATTTTACGCACCACAAACGGCCAGGTAACCCCTACCCGGCCATCTCCGGCCACCAAATTGTTAATGCCCACGGCGATGCCGGCTTCATTCATCCCAATCATGCCCACGCACCCAATGATGGTGAGGGTGAGAAAACTCAGCCCATTAGCCGGACGGCCTCGCAGCAAGATGACATAAGGGGTGGCGGTTTCATGCATATCCCAGGTTTGGCCGATAAAACCCTGGCCCTCGGCAGCGGCCTGAGCGCTGATGATAAAGGCGGTACAGTCGTCGGCGGCGGGATGAGCAAAAATTGGAGAACTGGCAGGGGCTGAAGAGGATTTTATAGCGCCATTGGTTCCCTTTAATTGCCTGAGTATAACTTCGTCGGCGCTGTAGATTGTGTCAACAAAATCGGTGAAGCCGTTCAGAATCATCAACTCTGTCAGGCCCAGCCCGCTTACCTCGCTCATACCACGCAGCTCGTCCATTAACTCAGGGGCATACGCTTCGTGATACGGCAGACAAGCCTGCCCCAGGGCCAAAACTTCCTGGCGCGACAATTCTTGGCCGGTCCAATTTTTGTTACTGCTGAGGTGCAAGCGATCTTCCGTCAGTTCCTTAATTTCCGAAGGGAAGGCCAGGGCATGCTGGCGTCCCATGTCAAAAAGCGTTCCAGCCACTTCTAAAACGCGGAGTTTGGACATAACCACACCTCATTGCGCCTATCGTACTGTAACCGCAACTTGAACACATAGCTTATATTTTGGTGGGGAATAAAAGCTGGAGCAGAGGGGCAAGATGTGATTTTGAACTTCTTGCGTAAGCAAAACAAAAACACAACCTTCAGACTCTGGTTAGGTATATTCCAGA
>CAZDMM010000358.1:5373-7535 GCA_964505845.1 uncultured Caldilineaceae bacterium | reverse complement strand
ATACAATGAACCCACTGTTAACGTTGTTAAATTGCACCCCGCTTAGAAGACTCAGAATGATGTCAAAAAAGCACGGATTTGGACTAATCTTCCTGGCCGCCCTCGCGGCGGCTGCCGCCGGGTTGCTTCTCATCTTCCTCATGATGCTGTTTATCCTGCCGGCTACAAGCGGGGAGCCTACCCCAACTCCTGCCGTTGAACACCCCCCTCCAACCCGTGCCCCCACCACCCCAACCTCTCCCCCTACGGCCAGCCCGGCGCCGGTAGAAACCGCACAAATCACCAGCCCTCAGCCGCCCCAGGTGGAGATTGCCCAGGATCAGCCGGCCAGGCCCGGCGATAACCTGGGTGAAGTTGAGGTCAAATACCCGCTCCGCATGAGTCCCGGTTCCAGCGACTCCGTCTTTACTTCCATCTATATTCCGCCCGCCCTTGTTTCGCTGGGGCCGGTGGAGATTGACCGGATTGACCTTCCGCCCGATGCGCCGCCGATTATTGGTGAAATCAATACCTATCACGCTGCCATTATTGTCACCGAGACGATGCGAGTGGAACTGTCATCTCCCACGTTTGCGGTGGAAAAACTGTATCCTGACCTCCAAACGGTGACGTTGAAAACAGCCAATCAAGCCACCTTTTGGGCCTGGGCGATTGTAGCCCCGGAGACAGCGGGGCAGCACATCTTAACGCTGCGGATTTTTCACGGCGCCGCGGAGCGCCCCATCTGGCTGCGCAGCATCAAGATTGAAGTGACCACGCCCAAAGCAGCTTCGTTTTGGAGCACGTCCGCAGGCTTAACGGTGCTTGGGGTGGGAGGGATTTTGGTGGCGGTGTTAATGGTTGGGGTGATTGGCTATGTGCGGGCCAGAGACACGTTCCCGCTGATTGGAACCAAAGCCGCTTATCAACGCACCCTCAAAACCTTGTACCGAAACCTGGCCCGGTTAGAGGAGCAGAGCGCCCAATACGGCCTGGAAGTGCCAACAAAGTTGGCTAATGAAATTGAGTTGACGCGGGAAAAAATCGCAGAAATCGAGGAGCGGCTCAAGAAGTCAATCTGACCCCTTTGGTTTCCAACGACTCGATTCGGTAATCTGGAAGATTGGAAGGCTGGAAGGTTGGCTTTATCCAACCTTCCAATCTTCCAACCTTCCTAACTTATTACCGACCTCGAAAATCAAAACTCATTGGACTCCCTCTACGCCGGTTCCACCAACTCTGGCGCGTCATTCTTGGGGCTGTTGACCAGCTTGGAGACCGGGTAGGCGGTCATCAATTCGGCGGGGAAGGGTTGGAGCAGCCCGTTCAACTCTTCGGGGCGGCGCTCGGCCGGGTCAAGCCACTGCTCATATGCCTGGGGTGGCAGGATGACCGGCATGCGGTTGTGGATCTGGGCCATCAACGCATTGGGGGCGGTGGTGATGATGGTGCAGGAGAGGATATTTTCGTCGCCAGGGCGCCACACTTCCCACAACCCGGCAAAGGCAAACGGTTGGCCGGAAGCCAGGCGAATGTACACGGGCGTTTTGGCTCCCTTCTTTCCCCCCCCCTCAGAGGGGGGGCCAGGGGGGGTGGCGCGCCACTCATAAAAACCATCGGCCAAAATCAAACAGCGGCGACGTTTATAGGCATTTTTAAAGGAAGCCTTCTCGGCCAGCGTTTCGGCGCGAGCGTTGATCATTTGATTACCGATAGCCGGGTCTTTGGCCCAGGAGGGGATGAGTCCCCATTGGAACAACTCCACGCGATGCCGGCCGTTGTTCGCCACCACCGCCACCGGCTGCGACGGAGCGATGTTGTAGCGCGGCGGCAGTTCCCCCGGAAATTCAAACCCGGCAAAGGCTTCGGCTAATTTTTGGGTCGTTGAGGCTAAGGTAAATCGTCCACACATAAAGGTACCTCGGAAAAGTGGAAGGCTGGAAGGTTGGAGAGATGGCAAATACACAACCTTCCAACCTTCCATTCTTCCAGATTTTTGGAACTAATGTTCTGATGTCAGTATACCACAAAATCCCCTCATTGACAACCTCTGAATTTGTTAAGCCACTTGTCTGCACTACAGCTTCATGATACTATTCATAATGATGAGGCAGACTCCCCTGAAAGAACCGGAAATCTAAACGCCAAGGCACAAAGTCGCCAAGCCGCAAGGGGTTTATTAA
>CAZDMM010000358.1:0-5363 GCA_964505845.1 uncultured Caldilineaceae bacterium | reverse complement strand
CATCCGCGTTCTATTGCGACTGGCTGAACGGTTACCTTTGCGCCCTGGCGTCTTGGCGTTAAATATCAACTTTTTTCAGAAGAGTCAGGGTAAACATGAAACGCAAACTACGCGGTCTCAAACGGCGGGATATTCAACTGGATTTTAACCTGTACCGGGTGGACGTGCCCATTCGCGGCCTGGCCCAGGCCGAGTTGAGCGTCATTGACATCTGGCCGGAGGGGGTCGAGAAAACCCTGCTGTTTGTGCATGGCTATGCCGGCTGCGCTGAAACCTGGGAGTTTCAAATCAACCACTTTGCCCGCTCTTACCGGGTGGTTGCGCCCGATTTGCGCGGTCACGGCCAGAGCGACGCCCCTTTTACCCAATACAGCATGGCCGAATTGGTGGATGATATTAACACCATCGCCGCAACCCTGCGCCTGCCCGATAAGTTTGTGCTGGTCGGCCACTCCTTTGGCGGCTCTATCTGCGTGGAGTACGCCCACGCCCACCCGGAGCGGCTGGAAAAGCTCATCCTCATCGCCACCGCCGGGGAATATCCGTTGGCCCGCCGGGTGCGCTGGGCCTTAAAAATCCCGACCGCCCTGTACCGCCTGGTGTGGAACTACCGCCCGCGCTGGAACGCCGACATCCACGTGATGAAACGCATGATGCTCAACAACATGGCTAAATGGCAGGGCTGGCCGCTGCTGCGCACCATCCAAACGCCTACCCTCATCCTCACCGGCGAGCGGGACAGCTACTTTCCCCGCCGCGTCTTTGACGAGTTGAGCCAGATGGTTCCCGGCGCGGAGGTGTACGATGTCGGCTCGGCCAAACACAAGGTGCAGTTGGAGCGCCACCAGGCCGTCAACCGGGCCATTGAGCGTTTTATTGACGGCGACCGGCGCGGCTCCTGGCGTCAGCGGGGCAGCGGGGATGACCTGCTGCGCCAGCGTCCCTGGCTGACCGGCTACGGCCAGGATATTCCCTGGACCGTGCCGATTCCGCGCCAACCGCTGCCCAAATTTTTGGAAGGCGCGGCGGATTGGAAACCCAAACGCATCGCTACGATTTTTTACGGCGCCAAATTGACCTACCAGCAGCTCAACCGGCAGGTCAACCAGTGGGCGCACGCCCTGCTGGGCCTGGGAGTCAAACCGGGCGAGCGGGTGATGGTGGTGCTGCCCAACATGCCCCAAATGATGATCGCTTATTACGGGGTGCTTAAAATCGGCGGGGTGGTGGTGCTGGCCCAGCCAGAAGCCGACGCCGCCCAGATTGTGCGCCAGCTTCAACATACCGGGGCGCGGGTGCTGGTCACGCTGCGCGACTTCACTTCATTAATCAGGGCGGTGCAGGCGACGCAGGCGGTGGAGAAAATTGTGCTGGCCGACCTGCGGGATGTGGTCTCGGAGGGGGTCTACCAAAAATTGCTGGCCCGCTGGGGCAAAAGCGACCCGCTGCAGGTAGAGCCGGACCACTGCCTGCTGATGTCGGAATTGATGCAGGATGCGGCCGAAACCTCGCCCAATATCAAGGTTGCCAGCGAAGATGTGGCGGCCATTGTGTACACCAGCGGCACCACCGACGAACCCAAAGCCGTCTGCCTGACCCACGCCAACCTGGTGGCCAATGCCCTGCAAACCCGCCACTGGATTCACGAGCTGCGCTACGGCGAGGAGACCTGCCTATCGGTGGTTCCGCTGACCCACAGCTACGGCATGACCAACGCCATGAACATCCCCATCGCCCTGGCCGCGACGGTGGTGCTGCTGCCGGTGTTTGAGTTGGAGCAGGTGCTGCAGCACATCAAGCAGTACCGGCCCACCCTCTTCCCCGGCGTTCCTTCGATGTACACTGCCATCAATCAGGCCGCCAATGTGCGCGCCTACGGCCTGGAGTCCATCAAAGCCTGCGTTAGCGGGGCCGCGCCCCTGCCGATTGAGGTGCAGGAGGCGTTTGAAAAGCTGACGCACGGCCGGCTGGTGGAAGGCTACGGGCTGACCGAGGCCGCGCCGGTGACGCACGCCAATCCGCTGTATGGGGCGCGCAAGGTTGGCTCCATCGGCCTGCCCATCCCCAACACCGAGGCCAAAATTGTTGACCTGGCCAGCGGAGCCGATTTGCCGCCGGGCCAGATTGGGGAGTTGGTGGTCAAAGGGCCGCAGGTGATGCGGGGCTATTGGCAAGACCCGGCCGGCACGGACGAGGTGCTTAAAAACGGCTGGCTGCACACCGGCGATGTGGCCCTGATGGAGAGCGACGGTTACTTCTATATTATTGGGCGCAAGCGGGATACCATCATGGCCGGCGAGTACAGCGTCTATCCCCGCGACGTGGAGGAGGTGTTGTACGAGAACAGCAAGGTGCTGGAAGTGGCGGTGGTCGGCGTGACTACGGCGGAGAACGGGCAGCGGGTCAAAGCCTATGTAGTGCCTCGCCCCGGCGCGACGCTTTCCAAAGAGGAGCTGCTGGCGCTGTGCCGTCGCCGCCTGGATGAATACGCCGTGCCCTGGGAGATTGAATTCCGGCAGGAGTTGCCCAAATCATTCGTCGGCAAAGTGCTGCGGCGGGTGTTGGTGGAAGAAAACCAATAATTGTGAATTGTCCCAAAGGGATGCCAAAGGCACGCAGAGCGCCCTTGCGGTATGAATAGCCAATGGTGAATTATTAATTTTTTTCGTTGACAATTGTCAATTGACCATTAACAATTCTTCTTGCTGCATAAGGACAAACATGGAAGTCTCATCAAAGCGTCCTAAAATTGGTCTGGTTCTGGGGGGTGGGGGCAGCCGGGGGCTGGCTCACATCGGCGTGCTGGAAGTGCTGGTGCGGGAGTCAATCCCCATTGATTTGATTGTCGGCACCAGCATGGGCGGGATTGTGGCGGTGCTGTTTGCCCTGGGCTATCCGCCCGCCGAAATTGCCACCGGCATGCTGGCCTTGCAGTCCAACTCCTTTATTGATACGGTGCAGATGATTACCTCGCGGGGGCGGCAGCGCCGGGCGCGGGCCTACTTTGCCGAGGTGCTGGCCGATAAAACCTTTGCCAACCTGTCCATCCCGGTGGTGTTGATGGCGGTGGACATGCGGCATGGGCAGGAGGTGGCTTTGGACAAAGGGCCGCTGCTGGAAGCGGTGCTGGCCAGCAGCGCCGTGCCGGGCGCTTTTCCCCCGGTCAAGCATCACGATATGGAACTGGCCGACGGCGGCGTGATTGACAGCCTGGCGACGCACGTGGCTTATGAGCACGGGGCGGACAGGGTGATTGCGGTGGATGTCTACCCGCCCCTGGAAAAAGACAACCCCTGGACCGACCCCCTCAGCGCGGTGATGGGTTTTCAGTTGCCCAATGTCATCAGCACCAGCGGTAATGGGCACAACAAAATCCCCACTGCTGCCGCCTCGATGTGGCGCTCGGTGCGGGTGATGACCTGGTATCTGCACCAGCAGCGCCTGGCCATGCACCCGCCGCACGTGCTGCTCCAACCCAACGTGGCTGCCTACGGCTCGCTCGATTTCAAGGACATCGAAGGGCCGCGCCAGGCCGGCTTTGAAGAGGCGGAGTGTCACCTGGCGGAGCTGCGGGCGTTGGTGGTGGGGTGAGAGGTTATTGCCTGTTGGATTTGGGTACGTTTCATTCGAGTTGAAAATGAGGGTATAATCAAGATTGAAAGGAATATAGGCTATGAGCACGAAAAGTAAGAAAATTTCTCCGACCCCTTATCCCCATATTGTAAAGGTTGAAGGGGTTAGTGGGGGGCAGGCCATTATCGAGGGGACTCGGATTGCCGTTTGGCACATCGTCGGTTACTACTACAAAGTAGGCATGTCCGTTGAAGCTATTTTGGCTGAATGGGATTATCTAAAACCGGCCCAGGTATTTAGCGCATTGGCCTACTACCACGATAACAAGCAGGAAATAGACGAAATTCGGGCAGAAAACAG
The DNA here is from genome assembly GCA_964505845.1 of uncultured Caldilineaceae bacterium. Taxonomy (GTDB): domain Bacteria; phylum Chloroflexota; class Anaerolineae; order 4572-78; family J111; genus DSQQ01. The sequence goes on along the minus strand of CAZDMM010000358.1, from coordinate 1,430 downwards.
TTACGAACAGTGGCAACAGGAGCACAATGTCCCTCTCGCCGCCTAAATTTCATTTGAATGAACATTTATCGCCAAAGTTGGCCGCTCAGTTGCGGCAGTATGGTTTTGATGTTACATCAACGGTTGAGATGGGTTTGGTAGAAGCCGATGATGATGAGCAATTAGCCTATGCTGCTTCAAGTCAAAGGGCAATTGTCACCTTCAACCATAAAGATTTTGCGGTCAGACATATCTGGTATGCCGAAAAAGGCCAGGAACATTGGGGTATTGTTCTATCTACCGAAGAAACGGTAGATGTTTTGCGCCGTCGTTTGTTGCGTTTGTTGAATACCTTGACGGCAGAAGCGTTAAAAAACCAAATACGCTGGCTCAATGAGTTCAAGTAGTTTGGTTTGTCGCCAAAAGTCCTTCTACGGTTCGCTCGATTTCAAGGACATCGAGGGGTCGGGCTGGGCCGGGTTTGAAGAGGCGGAATGTCACCTGGCGGAGTTGCGGGCGTTGCTGATGGGTTGATTTGTCACGGGAGCAACTTCAGATATTACGCAAGATTGTGGAGGCAGACTATAGATGAAGGACGAATTATTTGCTGAGTTGTTAGAAAGTGTGCGAGAAGGAGCCGCTATTTTACGGGGTGAAAAAGCACCCTCGCGTATCTTTGTAGTCCAAGAGCCTGTAGTGAACCCCGAAAATTGGACAGAAAGGTAAGTTCAATAAAATTAAGTCCAATTAAAGGAAGGAAACACTACCATGAACAAACGACGCAGTTTTACGCCCGAATTTAAAGCCCAGGTCGTCCTGGAAGTCCTGAGTGGGGCTAAAAGCACGGCGGAAGCCTGCCGGGAATACAACCTTCAAGCACAAGTCCTGAACGGTTGGAAAACGGAATTTGTCCAACAAGCCCCTACCATTTTTGAGAAAGGCTCAGAGCCAAGCCAAGAGCAGGCCCGGCTGGCCGAGTTGGAACGGCTGGTGGGCCGGCTCACGATGGAACTGGAAGTGGCAAAAAAAGTCTCCGGCATCTTGAACTCTCCGGCCAGCAGAAACGGGAGATAACCGAGATGTTGGCTAAAGAGTACCCCACCAGTCTGGTTTGTAAAGTGCTGGATAGCGCTCGCAGCAGTTACTACTACCAAGCCCAACCGCCTGATGAAACGGCCCTGAAGGCCGCCATCGAAGCCGTGGCCGCTGAATGGCCCACCTATGGCTATCGCCGTGTCACCGAAGAACTACGGCAGCAAAAGAAACTGCGGGTCAACCATAAGCGGGTACGCCGCCTGATGGTCGAAATGGGCTTACAGGTCAAACGGAAACGCAAAAACCGTCAAACCACCAACAGCCAGCATCCCTTTCCCCGTTACCCCAACCTGGTGGAGCACCTTCAGATTGTTCGACCTGACCAGGTCTGGGTGGTGGACATCACCTATATCCGC